>CALMKG010000238.1 GCA_937867175.1 uncultured Propionibacterium sp.
GAAGACGACCCCGGCCAACGCAAACCCGATATCAGCCGAGACCGTGAAACCTTGGGCTGGGAACCGAGGGTTGGCGTGCACGACGGCCTGCAAGTCACGATCGATCATTTCCGACAACAGCTAGATCATTGAGATGACACAAACCCCCGAAATCAGCGTGGTGATACCAGCTCACAACGCCGCTGCCACCATCGGCGTCCAGTTGGCTGCGCTCGCAGAACAGCAGACCAACCACCCCTTCGAAGTCATCGTGGTCGACAACCGCTCGTCCGATGACACTGCCCGGATCGTCGCGGGCTTCCACGACCGACTACCAGGGCTGCGCATCGCCGACGCTCGAGCCGGTGAAGGCGCCGCCTACGCCCGCAACACCGGCGTGCAGGAGGCTACCGGTGAACTGCTGCTGTTCTGCGATGCGGACGACGAGGTGCACCCAGGCTGGGTTGGGGCGATGGGCGCGGCACTGCAGGACGCCGACATAGTCGGCGGTGCCATTGAGGTTGCCAAATTCAATCCCCCAGAAGTGCAGTCGGGGTACCCGAACCTCGCACCTCAGTTGCAGGTGGGACGCCACCAACTGCCGTTTGCGACTGGCTGCAGCATGGGTATCCGCCGAGCGGTCTTCGAGCGACTGGGTGGGTTCGACGAGTCGAGCAGTCCCGCCGAAGACCAGGATTTGTCGCTGCGCGCCCAGTTCGCCGGATGCCGGCTCGTCTTCGCACCGGACGCAATCGTCTACTACCGGCTGCGATCCGGCATCCGCGCGGTCGCCCGGCAGCACTATCACTACGGTTTGTCGGACGCCCGGCTATTCTCACGGTTCCCCGATGTTGGGCCGCCCCTGACGGTATACGGCGAAGCACGTATGGTCTTGGGCACGTTGCGACGGGCACCGCAGTTTCTGGACCCCATGAAGCGTGTCCGCTGGATGCGGAAGCTGAGCCTGCACTCCGGTCGCTTGGTGGGGATGCGCCGTCTGGATCGTCAGGGAAGGTGAGGGCGTGGAGTCTGATCCTGTGACCGCCTTGGTCAGCGTGATAGTTCCGGTGTACCGAGTCGAGGAGTTGCTGCGGCGGTGCGTCGATTCGATCCTCGCCCAGACCCACCAGAACCTGGAGATGATCCTCGTCGACGATGGCTCACCCGACGGTTGTGGACGGATCTGCGACGAGTACGCGCGCACCGACCGGCGGGTGCTGGTGATCCACCAAGACAATGGCGGGCTCTCCGCTGCCAGGAACTCAGGCCTCGACGCCGCACACGGGGACTACATCACGTTCGTCGACGCGGACGACTGGATCGGCCCGAGCATGGTGGCGGAGTTGCTGCGCCTGGCAGATGGGCATGAAGCTGAGATCGCGATCTGCGGCCACCTGCCAACGTCGGACGACGCGGCGGCCGCCCCCGCGGGTCCAGCCGTCGAGCACGTGTACTCGAACGTCGACGCCTTGTCCGAGTTGCTTGGGCCTGACTACATCACCATGGTCGTCTCCTGGGGCAAGCTCTACCAGGCGGCCCTCTTCGCCGGTCTCCGTTTCCCGATCGGTCGAGTGCATGAGGACGAGTTCACCACGCATCGGCTGTTGCACCGGGCACGACGAGTGGTGCGGACGGAGGCAACGCTCTACTACTACTGGCAGCGTCCCGGCAGCATAACCTCAACCATGAGCCCAGACCGGCGAGCTGACCAGCGTGCCGCCTTTCGCGCGAGGGCAGCCTTCCTGGCCTCCGTCGGACTCCAAGCCCAAGCCGACCCAACCTACCGCAAGGCGTTCTGGATGACCGTTCGCGAACGACGCCGGTCTGCCGAGCGTCCCGGCCGGCAGACGCTTGACCGGGAGGTGCGCGCACTCGCCCGCGAGATCTGGAAGGCCAGCGATGATCTGGACCTGCGCTTGCGGGTACTGGCCTACGCCGTGGCGCCCGGGCTGGTGGACACCCTCGCCCGCTGTCACGGCACCGACGAGACCGTCGCGCGTCCGGAGCCGCGTGACACGGCGGCCAGTGGCGAATCGGTGGGGCACCGATGACCCGACACGCGTATCTCATCGCAGGCCACGACAACCCCTACGTGCTGAGCACGCTGGTGGAAATGCTGGACGACCCGCGCAACGACCTGTTCGTCCATGTCGACAAGAAGTCGAAGGGGTTCGACGCTGCGCAGATCACCGGGCTCAGTCATCACTCGAAGGTCTACCTGGCGCCCAGAATGCGCGTCTTCTGGGGTGACTACAGTCAGGTGAAGAGTGTGCTGAGGTTGGTGAAGACCGCACTGGGCGGGCCTTACAGCTACTTCCATGTCTTGTCCGGTGCGGACCTGCCACTAAAGTCCAACGACTACATCCATGATTTCTTCGACGCCAACGCCGGCAAGGAGTTCGTGGCTTTCAATGATCCCCCGAAGTGGACGCGCGAGTGGCTCTCCTACGTCCACCCGTTCAGCAAGCTGGCCAAGTCACCGCACACCCACGTGCGTGCCCTGCACTCCCGCTTCAATCGCGGGTCGATTCGGCTCCAGCAGGCCGTGGGAGTTGACCGGTTGAAACGCCTGGGCGTTGAGACGAAGTACGGCAGCGACTGGTTCTCCATCTCGCGCGACTTGGCCAGCCATCTGGTGGCCAACGAAAGACTCATCGCCAAGTGGTTTCGGTGGTCGTTCAACCCAGTCGAGTACTACCTGCAAACACTGGTCTGGAACTCATCCTTCCGAGGACGCGTCTTTGACCTGGACCACCCGTACCGAAGCAGCATGCGTCTGATCGACTTTCCGCGGGGCTCCGGCAGCAGCCCGCACACCTGGACGATGGCAGATCTGGACGAACTGGCTACCACCGATCGGCTCTTCGCCAGGAAATTCAGCGAGCACGTCGACCGTGAAATCATCGACGTGGTCAAGTCATCCGTGCAGTCGGGAACTTGGCCCACGCGAGCATCAACCAGCTGACACCGACTCCCGGGCCCGTGCCCGGGTTGGACGAGGAAGGAGTGGCATTGATCGACGTTGTCATCCAAGGAACGGGGAAGCTGGGCCAGATGGTCTTCTACCTCCTCCGCGAGAGCACCAAGCATCGAGTGGTCGCGTTTGCAGCGGACCGGCAATACTGCACCACCGAGCAACTGCTGGGGGTGCCGCTGATCCCCTTCGACCAGGTGGAACGACAGTTTCCCCCCGATGGCGTGGGGATGCTGACGGTGCTGGGCGGGCTCGGCGGCTGGGCTGCCCGCAAGGAACTGTACGATCGTGCGACGGCGAAGGGGTACCGGCACCTCAACTACGTGCATCCGACCGCCATCGTCCAGGGCGACCAACACTGGGGTGACAACAACATCGTGTTTCCTTTCGCCATCGTCGGCTTCGACGGCCAGATGGGGAACAACAACGTCCTGCGTGAGAAGGTCTACCTGGGCCACGACTTCGTGATCGGCGATCACACCTTCATCGGTGTCGGCTGCACAATCGGCGGCGGCGCCCGGATCGGTGACGGGGGCTATCTGGCCATGGGTTCCACGGTGACCAACGACATCACGGTCGGCGCCGGCACATTCCTGGGCATCGGCAGTCTGCTGCTTCGCGACACCGACCCTCATGCGATGTACCTCGGGCACCCCGCCAAGAAGGTGTCCCCGGCGTCTTCCACCTCGGCGCCCGGCGGTAGGGCTTGATGTGATCCCGTTCTTCGATGTGGGCGCGGTCAACGAGCCGTACCGGGCAGAACTGGACGTGGCCTGGCAGACGGTCCGCTCCTCCGGCCAATACATTCTGGGGCCTCAGGTTGCCGCGTTCGAAGAGGAGTTCGCCGCTTTCTGCGGCGTCAGGCACTGCGTGGGCGTCGGCAGTGGTCTGGACGCGCTCAGCCTGATCATCGGTGGGTACGGGTTCGGCCCTGGGGACGAGATCATCGTCCCGGCCAACACCTACATTGCCAGCGTCCTGGCCATCAGCGCCAACGGCTGCACCCCGGTCCTGGTCGAGCCCGATCCGTCCACGTTCAACCTCGATCCGAAGGCGGTCGAGGCTCACATCACGCCGGCCACCCGGGCGATCCTCGCCGTGCACCTCTACGGACGCCTGTGTGACTGGGACGCGCTCACCGCAATCGCCGACCACCACGGGCTCACGTTGATCGAGGATGCGGCACAAGCGCACGGCGCTGTCACCGCCGGACGGCGAGCCGGAGCCCTCGGGGACGCTGCGGGGTTCTCCTTCTACCCCACCAAGAACCTGGGCTGTCTGGGCGACGGCGGCGCCGTCACGACCAACGACGACGAACTGGCCCAGCGCGTCCGAATGCTGCGCAACTACGGTTCGGCGCACAAGAACATCCATGAGGCTGTCGGGACCAACTCGAGACTGGATGAGTTGCAGGCGGCGATGCTACGGGTCAAGTTGCCTCACCTGGAAGCTGACAACCAGCTCCGCCGAGATGTTGCGGCCTTCTACCTGGACAACGTCCACAACCCGAAGATCACCTTGCCGAACGTGCCGGAAAGCAGTCACGTCGTTCACCTGTTCGTCGTCCGTGCCGGTGAGCGCGACGACCTTCATAGGACGTTGGCGCGGGCCGGAGTCGGGGCCGCCATCCACTACCCGACGCCTCCACACCGACAAGGTGCCTATCGCGGGTTGGCGAAGGCACCTCTGCCGATCACCGAGGAACTATCCGCACAGGTGCTCAGTCTCCCGGCCCATCCAGCCCTGACGCGGTCGGATCTCGAACGGGTGGTCGAGGTGCTCAATGCCTGGTAGCTCGCTGGTCTCCGTCCTCGTCCCGGCCTACAACCACGAGCGGTACGTGAGCGATTGCCTGGCCTCGATTGTCGCGCAGACCCATCCGGACCTCGAGTTGATCATCGCCAACGACGGCTCCACCGACGATACCCACCAAGCGATCGACGCTTTCCTTCATCAGCACGCCAGCCGATTCGCCCGGGTCGTGTATCTGAACCGGCCGAACCGAGGGATTGCAGCGACCCTGAACGAACTCCTCAGCCAGGCGCGAGGCAGGTTCCTGTTCCTGATCGCCTCAGATGACCGGGCCAAGCCACAAGCAGTCTCGACGCTCTATTCAGTACTGGCCCGCCATCCTCGCGTCGCGCTCGCCGTCGGCGACAACGAGATCATCGACGCCACCGGCAAGGTGGTCTTCTGGGACGCGCAGCGCCGGAACGTGGTCGATCCTTCGCTGGCAAGCTTCCTCACCTGGGGTGAGTACCTGAGATCGACTCGTCCTGCCAAGGATTTCAGCAGGCGCGGTTTCGGGCATGTCGAGGCACTGGCGCGTGGCAACTACATCCCGAACGGCAAGATGTTCCGCCGAACAAGTGTCGAGCGGGTGGGGGGTTGGCGTCCGGGCACACTGGAGGACTGGGATCTGAACTTTCGGCTGGCCCGCCGGTACCGTCTTGCCTATGTCGACGAGGTGCTGTTCAGCTACCGGTGGCATGACACCAACACCATCAAGAACGCACCACTGATCCAGGGGCTTCACGAACACACGCAGGAATTGATCGCGGCGCAGCGCCGCGATCCACTGCTCCGGCTTCGGATTCGCCTCCATCGGCAACCGCTGCGATGGGCAGCAGCTCGACTGCGCCGAACAGCACTATAAGCTGCCGTGATCGACCTTGTGATTGGGAGACACAGTGTCCATATTCGACAAGCTGATCATCAACGCCGCCATCACCGGGATGGTGCCGATGAAATCCGACACGCCACACGTACCCATCACGGTCGACGAAATTGTCGCCGACATCAAACGCGCCCGCGACGCCGGTGCGAGCATCGTCCACCTGCACGCTCGTCAGGAGGACGGGTCGGCGGACTATCGCGCGGAGGTCTATTCGCAGATCCTCGCCGGAGCTCGCGCCGTGGCCCCCGATGTGATCCTCTGCGTGTCGACCAGCGGTCGGGTGTTCAAGACCTTCGAGCAACGGTCCGAGGTGCTGGACTGCCGGAATCCGCAGCCGGAGATGGCCTCCTTGACTCTCGGTTCGATGAACTTCCCGAAGGTCGCCTCAGTCAACGACCCGGACATGATCCGCTCCCTTGCCCAGCGGATGGCTGAGCGAGGCATCGTCCCCGAGATGGAGTGCTTCGACTTGGGCATGGTCGAGTACGCGAACTACTTGGTTGAGCGCCGCGTGCTCGTGGCGCCGTTCTACTGCAACCTGCTGCTCGGCTCGCTCGGGACGCTGTCGGCCACCCCAGCAAACCTCGCCCGAATGGTCGGCGCACTCCCGAACGGCACCACATGGGCCGCGGCCGGTATCGGTCGTTTCCAGTTCCCGATGAACGCTTTGGCGATCGCCATGGGCGGCCATGTTCGGGTCGGCCTCGAGGACAACATTTGGTACGACGACGAACGTACCCGGCTGGCGACCAATGCCGAACTGATCACGCGACTGGTCAGGATCGCCCAGGCATGCGGTCGCGAGATCGCCACACCGGACGAGGCCCGAACGATGATCGGGCTGCAAACGCCGTAGTCGCCAGCCATCTGATCGCGCCACCGTCCCGCCGGTGGCGAGATCCTTGATCAGCCATCATCGAGCCATCACCATTCCGTCAGCTCGGTACCGTAGATCCGCCTCACCTGGGAAGCGATCACTTCCATCTCGGCCGCCGACCGAGCAGCCACGAACGAACGCTTGAGGAAAGGAAAACCGGCTTCGAGCAGCTTCAACCAATTGCCGTCTCGCGCGTGGGTGGGATTGCTGCCTTCCTCAA
>CALMKG010000239.1 GCA_937867175.1 uncultured Propionibacterium sp.
GTGGCGCGGGCGCTACGAACAATGGCTCCGGCGCGGCTGGTGCGGCGAGCAACTCCGGGGGCAATGGATCAGCTCAGCCATCAGGAGCACAGTCGACGAATGGCGGCGGCGGGTCTCAGACGGAGAGCGGAGATTCTCGACCGCCTCGCCCGACCCCTGTTCGCGAGCACATATTCCGTGGGTTGGTGCTCGATAAGTTCACCCCACGCATCCAAGAAATGGTGCGCCAGACCTCGCTTCTAAACGTGCAGCGACAGAATGAGACGGTGTCAGTCATGCTCCGTGTAATTCTGGACTTGACTGCGTATCAGTTCCTGAAGTCTCACGGACATCAGAACGTGCCCAAGGATCTTGATAAGCGGATCAAGGATGCGATCAAGGTAATCGATCCACATGCTTCTGATGCGTTGGGAACGGCTGAGGCGACACCGCCGCTACGCAAGGCGTTTCACAGTACGACTGCCGACGGTGTTCGTCTCGTGCAGTACGCCGTCCATGACATCCACAGTGGACGTACACCCGCAGAGGTCTTCACTCTTTCGGATCGGTATACGCCTGTTCTGGAAGAGATGAATGCCAACATGGGAAGCCACCCGATTCAATGAGATATCTATCTCCGTTGCGCTACCCAGGAGGAAAGGCTCGCCTAGCGCCATATCTGGAGCGCCTGATCCGTGCGCAAACTCCGCAGCCGACCCAATATGCGGAGCCGTTCGCGGGTGGCGCTGGAGCGGCTCTGCATCTCCTTCATAGCGGAGTGGTCGATCAGATTCATCTCAATGACCTGAATCCTGGGATCGCTGCCTTTTGGCGAGCTTCGCTCGATTTCCCTAACCAGTTCTGTCGCAGGATTCGCGATGTTCCTTTAACTCTAGAGGAGTGGCGTAAGCAGGCTGAGATCTATACTTCCCCTTCGGGGCGCGACGATTTTGAACTCGGGTTCGCGACCTTCTATCTGAACCGGACTAATCGCTCAGGAATCCTAGATGCGGGCCCAATTGGCGGGTTCGAACAGCTTGGCAAGTGGAAGATCGACGCTCGCTTTAATCGCGAGGGTCTCGTTGCTCGTATCCAGGCCATTGCCGATATGCGTCACAAGATCTACGTCACGGAATCGGACGCCCTAGATTTCCTTCGTTCGATTCAGCACATTTCGACAGACGTCTTTGTCTACGCAGATCCCCCATACCTCGTTCAGGGCGAGGGTCTGTACCTGCATGCGTTTGACGCTGAAGCTCATCTCGAACTGGCGAATGTACTCAGTGAAGCGGAATTTCCGTGGATTTTGACTTACGACGACGACCCCCGGATAACCAATCTTCTCTACAGCGGTGGGAGATGCGCAATCTTCGACATATCGCACACTGCTCATCGTCAGCATGTTGGGACTGAATCTGTGATCTATTCTGAACGGTTGATCGTGCCCGATATGGAAATAACCGCTGGCCGAGTTGCTCGGTGGACTGCATAGTAGACCGTAGGTCTCGGTGAGAGTGGCTTCGGCGCGGTCTGCTTTGTGTGGGTGCAGTCCGTCATACGGTGGACATCGAAGCGCATAGTGATAGACACGACGCTTCCACCGTTCGCACAGGCAGGTCGGGTCGCGTCCTCCGCGCAGGCACCGTCAGTTGAACGCGCGTTGGCCCACATCCAGCGAGATCGCGGCGGTAGAATCGTGGTGGCATCAGCAGGTAGGCGGTCCAGGTTTCGCCGCGATCGCAAGCAAAGGGGCGCGGAGTGGCGGGCATCGAATCGGAGGTCTTGGAGACCTTCCTGGCTGCACTGACCGATGTGGATGACGTGCCGCCGCAGGTGACCGAGAGCCTTGCAGCGTTGCTGGCGGCGGACAAGCTACCGAAGCCGGACCAGCTTGTAGCGCTCTACACCGGTGCGAGCGGTGAGTCAGCGCTGTGATCCAGGTTCAGAATCTCCGCATCGAAGAGTTCCGCGGCATCCGGGACCTCGACCTCGACCTGGGCAGCGGTTCCTTCGTCGTGGTAGGGCCGAACGGGTCCGGCAAGAGTGGAGTGGTCGATGCCATCGACTTCGCGTTGACAGGCAACGTCGCTCGCCTCAGCGGAGCTGGCACGGGCGGCATCTCAGTCGCGAAGCACGCACCGCACGTGCACCAGCGCGACAACCCAGCCGCTGCAAGCGTCACCCTGACCTTCACCCACCCCGCCAGCGGGCAGACTGGCACGCTCACTCGCAGCGTGAAGACCGCAGGTCAGTTCACCCTGGAGCCCAAGACTCCCGAACTCGTCGCAGCCGTGGAATGGGCTGCGCGTCATCCTGAACTGATCCTGTCGCGACGTGAAGTCATCAAGTACGTCAACACCGAGCCGGGGAAACGTGCCCAAGAGGTGCAGGCTCTCCTCAAGCTCGACCGCATTGACGAGACTCGTCGCCTACTCAACACGGCTCGCAACAAGACGAGCACTGCCGCCAGAAGCGCCGACGACGCAGTGAAGTCCGCAGAGGATGCCGTCAAACGTGGTCTCGATATCAGCGATCTGCTGCCGAGCGAGGTCACGGTGGCGGTCAACAAGAAGCGGGAAGTGCTCGGCCTGGAAGCGCTGTCAGCAACCACTCTTGAGACCGACCTCAGCGCCGGAGCCAGAACCGACGACAGTCAAAGCACTTTCAACCGGGCATCGGCGATCCGGGACATCGAAGCCGTCACCAGCTACTTGGCTGAGCACAAAGACCTCGACACCGCCGTAAGTGACCTGGACACCGCGCTGACTGAACTCGAGGCCGATCCCGCAGTTTTTGACGCGCTCAGGCACCGCCAACTGGTCGAGGCCGGTCTGCCGCTGGTGATCAATACTGCCTGCCCGCTGTGCGACCTGGAGTGGCCTGACGTCGCGTCGCTGCGGAAACATCTGAACGACAAGCTCGTTCGGTCCGAGACAGCCGCGAAGCTCCAGCAGCGCATCCAGACCTCGGCGGGCAAGGTGACTGGGCAGCTTCGCGGCGTTCGGTCCTTGATTCAGGCAGCACAGCCGCACGCTGTCACGATGGGACAGTCTGCGTTGCAGACGTCTCTCTTGGAGTGGTCGAATGACCTTGCCGCGTTCGAGGCGAAGCTGGCGACAGTCGAGTCCGTCCGTGACGAGTCCGAACGCGTCACCACCGATCCGTTGGACACTCCGTCATCGATCGCTGATGGATTGAAAACGCTTCGAGCGACGATCGAAGCACTGCCAGACCAGACCACGACCGAGGCCGCACGGACCTTCCTCACTGTTGCCCAAGATCGTTGGACTCAACTACGGCAAGCGCGGGCGAAAGCAACGAAGGCAACCGCAGCTCAGAAAGCGGCGAACGAGGTCTACGAGAAGTACAACTCTGTGGCAGACGCGGCACTGACGACGCTCTACAAGACTGTCGAGACCGACTTCAGCAACTTCTATCGGCAGATCAACTCTGATGACGAATCATCCTTCAAGGCAGGGCTGTCACCCACCGCTGGGAAGCTCGACCTCGAAGTCGACTTCTACGGGCTCGGCATGTTCCCACCGATGGCCTACCACAGCGAAGGTCACCAGGACGGGATGGGGGTCTGCCTCTACCTGGCCCTGATCAGGCAACTCCTCAAATCGGATTTCCGACTCGCCGTTCTCGACGATGTCGTAACCTCCGTGGACGCCAACCACCGACGACAGTTCTGCAAGCTGCTCAAAGACGTCTTCCCTGACGTCCAGTTCATCATGACGACCCACGATGAGGTCTGGGCGCGCCAAATGCAGTCCTCGGGTCTCATCGCTCGACGTTCGCTCGCTCGATTCCACGGCTGGACCGTCGATGGGGGACCGTTCTATGGTCAAGGCGGCGACTTCTGGACTCAGATCGAAGCCGACCTTGCCAGCGACGATGTTCCTGGCGCTGCTCACAAGCTGCGACGCAATCTGGAGTCGTCGCTGGCCGACGTCGCTGCGAGCATCCAAGGTCAGGTCGTGTTCCGCGCCGACAACAACTACGACCTCTCATCCTTCTTCTCCGCAGTCAAAGGCCGACACGGAGATCTACTCAAGAAGGCCACCGCCTCAGCGAACTCGTGGAACAACGACGCCGCGAAACAGAAGGTCGAAGCGTTGAAAGACGAGCGAGCGAAGGCGATCCTCGCTCAGGATGGGGAAAACTGGGCGATCAACGCCCTCGTCCACAACAACGATTGGGCGACCATGACGAAAGCGGACTTCGCACCGGTCGTTGAAGCCTGCAAGCAGTTCCTCGAACTGTTCACCTGTAGTAACGATGCGTGCGACGGGTGGATCTACGTTCTCGGCATCCCTGGAAAGGAAGAAGAACTCCGGTGCTCCTGCGGGGACTTCAACCTGAACCTACGGAAGAAGTAACGCCCTGCCTCGTGTGCTCCACATGGTCGCCCGGAGGTTCATGCGACTGGCTAGTGAAACGTCACCACTTCTCCCGAGTGGCTTGCCGGGGAGTACTTGACCCCGACCTGGTAGCGGCGGACCGTGCCGGTGTCGTCGGGGAACTCCACTGGCACCGTGAACATAAGCGCGTCGTTCTCGGGAGCGGGCTCGCCGTCACGGGTCCCATGGACGAAGCGCAGGTTGAACATGAGGCCGCGCCGGATCTTGGCCTCAATAGCCTGCGCGAGCTCCTCAGGGCTTAGCCCATCTAGCCCGGCTTTGCGCACCGAGGCTCCGTGACCGTCAGCATCGCTCGTCAAGTAGATGAATCGTCGTTCGTCGAGATCAAGCTTCAACTCACTGAGCGGGCTCTGCGCGCCACCAAGCGCGGTCAGTGTGAGCGCGCTGTCTTCGTCGGCCCACTCCGGTACGCCGTTGTCCATGCGGTGCTCGAGTACCACGCCGTAGAGCGTCTGCTCGACTCCGACGATCCGGAAACCGTGGTCTCTGGTGGGCGGGGTAATGTGCGGTGAGCCGTCCTCGTCGGCTGGAACGACGAGCGCATCGCCGTCGCGAATCGCGTACTGCGGAAGCAGCATGAACGACTTGAGTGGAGTCCATGTCGAGCAGTCGATGTATCCCAAGTACGCGACCGTCGAATCTCGCAGCGCGGCGTCCATCGCGCCGACCTGTGTTCGCGACAAGTTCGTGAGATAGAGGACGTAGTACTGCTCAGTGGCCAATCGAGGAAAGTCGTTCGTGCGGACCAGGTTCTCGTCGAGTGCGTTCCACACCCAACCGGGCGGCGCGTTGAGGATGTCGCCCTGGCTGATCGCAGTCCGCTGAGGCCCGTGGCGCCAGAGCGCCGGCAACCAACATTTCGAGAGTTCGAAACCATAGTGGTCGCTCCCGGCGGCGGTGGAGTCGAAGAGGAAGGCGACCTCCGCATGCGTCGCTCGGGGAGTCAGCGCCCACCGCAGGTTAGCGTACTCCACGCCGCCCTTGACGAGTTCGTGGGTCGTCTCGCGATGCAGCGCACGAATCAGGTCGCCGACGTGTTTGCTGTCGAGGTCGAGCGCTGTCGCACTCGATGAGACGTACACATTCGTGTAGTTGTTCAGCGAGTGAATAGTGAAAGCGAGACCTGTTGCGCCGGTAGGTACTTCGGACTCGCTACTCATGTTCCGATCGTCCCACACTGAGTGTTCCGCTTGAGGACGGCGGCTACTCGATCTGAGACGTCACTGTCTTGCTGTCGCGGCCTTGTGATCGACTGTCCCTGTTACTCCGGGTGCGTTCCTGTGTCGGCCAAAGACCCCGCCCCGCAACGACTGCCAGTCCGTCGGTGAGGGTCCAGTGCTCGCTTGGATCACGACAGCAAGTCCTTCGTGTGTGTCCACACCGTCATCCGATGCACGCCGAAGCTTCGACAGATCGAGACCACGCTCTCGCCGTTCGCGCGCGCAGTTCGGATAGCGTCCACTTGGCTTTCTGTCAGCGGTGTTCTAGCTCGTCTCCTAGGGTTCGCTACGACCTCGGGCTCGTCCTCGGCTGCATCTTGAGGCTCGTCGCCAAGACCGAGTTTCGCCTGTTCCCACGCGGAACCCAGCCGCTCGAACCGCTGCCAGGTGTTCGGTTTGAGTCCACCCGCGTCCACCCAAAGTGTTTTACGGGAACCCGTGACATCGGAAGATGGCGGGTGCTCCT
>CALMKG010000240.1 GCA_937867175.1 uncultured Propionibacterium sp.
TCAAGTCCAAAGGGCATATGACGACGCGAAGTCGTGGCAGGAGCTGCATCATCCGCGTGGTGCACACACGCTCGAAGAGTTGATGAGGCAACGCTTCAGTTACGAAGAACGGCTGGGGGTTCTCGACGATCCTGATCCGAACTGGCTCAAAGCTCTAACTGACTACCGCACCGACCAGATGGCTGCAGTGCAGGATCGGCTCCGTGCAAACGCCTGAGCAAGTTGCGGCCGCTTTCGACCTGCTCGCGGACCAACATGACGCAATGCGGTGGGATCTCGCCCTCAGCGAGTTCGACGCCAGCGTGCTGGCTTCTCTTGAGGGAATCGCGACGGCAAACGTCGCTTCCTCCGCTCTTTTTCTGGCCGGGGGAAGCGGCCGCGAGGCCCTTTCTTTCGTAATGCATGGCTGGAAGTGCGACTTAGTTGAGCTCTCGCGCAGGATGCTTGAACTCGCCGAATGTCGATTGCACAAATTTGATCTCCGAATAGTCGAGTCGGAGGCGGCTCGATATCTCGCGGATACCACAGAGAAGTATGATTTCATTTCGATGGTCGGCGAACTTGTAGGCTACGTCCAAGAACCGCGTTCAATTCTGCGGGCTGCCGCGCTCCGACTGAGACCCGACGGGCTCATCGCCGTGACATGGGTGGACTCGTCCAGCCTGGCGGCCACGAGGCAAACTGAGGAACAGGGGGTCGTCGCGTTGGTTGAGCGCGACGACCTTGAAATTCGGGCGTGGACATGCGAAACGATGCAGAAGTACGTGGATGCAGCAAGGCTGACGGTCGTGTTGCGCTCCGGTCGCATGGCCGAGTCGCCGCGCCGCTTCTGGATCTTGAGAAAGGAAATGTGATGGCGCTTCCCGCATTCACTGGTCTTGTACCAATTGGGCAGGTTGAGAACGATGCCGTGGAGGTTGCAGATGTTCCGTCGGAAGGACTCCCTTCACAGGTACGAATCTACGACGCCTTCATCCCCGCGCTCGAAGGTATTGAAGTTGGGGACCATGTCTACGTGATAGCGGAGTTTGACAAAGCTGACCCGAAAGTTCTCCACGGCAGTCCTGGTACGGACTTCCAGCAGGGAGCGTTCTCCATTCGCTCGTCGAGCCGCCCGAACCGCATCGGCCTCACCCTAACCAGAGTTGTCGGCATAGAGGGCGGCGTCCTCTTCCTTGAATGGTTGGATTTCTCCAACGGGTCTCCGGTCCTTGATATCAAGCGCTACAACTGGCGATGGGAGGCAGTCCTGTCGGCTCGGCGGCTTGATCGCCGACTCATTGAGAAGCAGATCCCCCATGCGGCCCTCGCAGAGGTTCTCGCGCGCCCAGCGGTCAACTTCCACGGTGAGAGGTGTGCCGACGTTGACGCCATCGCAGAACTCGCGGCCCAACTCGTGCATCGACATGATATCTGGCTCGGTTCACCGCACCTTGCGTGGACGGTACGAGCGAACGGCCATGTGGTTGATGCCGTTCAGGGCCTGACGGGTGCAACTTTGGGCAACGGCCGACTCTTCCTACTGGATACCGAGCAAGAAGGGGCGTCTGAGATTCAGGTTGCTTCCAAGGGCGAGACCTCGTTGGTTTGCCGGTTGACCGCACGCTCATGGGACGTGGTACTTCCATGAGCGATGAGATGCGCACAGGTACGGGCTCCATGACATTCACTCAACGCGATTCGCTTGCTCTCTTCCCGACCCTCGTCGAGGTCGCGAGGTTGACCGATGCTCACCAACTCAACGAACACATCGCGAAAAGTCTCGACAGCTACTTTGCTGGGGTTCGGGACGGCGGTGGAGTAGCGTCCACAGATTCACCCGGGGCAACCTACGACTGGACGAGCGCCGCCGACCTCCATGTCACCGACCCAGTCCTCACGGATCTCTCCGCCGCTTTCCTGGCCCTCGCGCGACATTGGGTTGAGCGAAACAAGCTCACTGTGGAGGACATGGTTGTTACGGAGTTGTGGGCCAACCTCGCGGCGCCGGGTGGGACTACATACCGACATCACCATCGCGGCGCGTATCTCGCTGGCGTCTACTATCCGATTGTTAATCCGTTATCCGGGGATCTCGTTCTTCACGACCCTCGTGGGAGTCGGGCACAGATCGTGCCTACCGGGCTCTACGAACCTGGGCACTCGTTCAGTCTGACGCCCACCGCCGGAACAATGGTGATCTTTCCTGCGTGGCTCGACCACTCAGTTGGCCAGAACCGTAGCCGCGAGGAGCGTGTGTCCATCGCCTGCAACCTAGTACCCCTTGGATTCACAGGTTCTCCTCGCGCTCCCCGGCGTCCGCGAGTTGTGATTGACGGAACTTAGCTTCCCCCACCCCCTGCCGACCCCCCGAACTCGGCCGGCAGGGAGTTGGAAGACCTGAGTGTTGCCTGCACAATGCGGGCCGATAGTTCGGACACCTCCGCTTGCCAGCGAATGTCGAAGTAGATTTCGGCGCAGCCCGGTGTCATGTTCAGACCGGCGAGGAGATGGGACCAGTCTCGACGGAACAGCGTCATGGCTACTTCCAATAGCCGCCGTGTGTGCTGCACACGCCGCCGGTGCTGTTGCACTTGCTGCACGTCAGGCGGTCACCGAGGATCGATTGACCTGGCTTGTTCCTGCACGACGGACAGATGGTGATGGTCGTGTGGCACTTGCGGCACTTTGTAGCGCTCATATGCTGCTGCCTCCCATGCTGGGCGCGACTGAAGGGTCGACCAAGACCGACGTGCTCTGGCCGAGGTTGACTGGTTCCACAACTCCGTTCGCACGATGAACGAGGATTGCGGACAGCGGAATCTGCACGAGGTTGACCGTTAGCCCTGTGGCCCGCGCCCCAGTGAGGCTTGCGTATGTGAGCTGACTGGTTGCGAACACGGGGAGGGGCTCGCCGTCAGCGGTTTCGGCGGTTGTCTCCGCAGGCGCGCCTCCGTCGCTGAGCCACCAAAGGCACAGCGATTCCAGGGTGGGTGAGGACTGGACGAGGTAGCCAGGTCCTTCAATCATAGCCTCCTTGACGCTCCCGATCCGTGGGACGCGCGGGAGTCCGGAGCCAGGGACATGCATAAGTCGGATCGGCTCGTTGTTCTTGGAGTGTTCGGGGAATCCTGACAAAAGCACGCGGGACAACCACCATGCGGTCCGAACTACCGGACGGGCATCGATGTCAGCCCGGCTGAACGTTCCAGAAAGGACCTGCTCGTCGACCCGCCGACGGAGCATGTCAATCGTGAACATGCCCGAGACTGGGTGGGTAGCATCGGGCTCGATCTCGACCGAAACCCGGTCGTCAGAACCAGCCTCCGCGTCGAGGACTGCGTACGGGATCGCTAGGACCCTGATGACTGCGGGGACGAACTCTTGGGTCGTCGGCTCGGCGAATCCGCGCATGGTCGTGGTCGACGCACGATAGGGAACCCGTCGGTCGCCCAGATGGCACAGCACCTCGATATCACGCGGGTCGTGGTCGGATGCTTCAACCCACCAAACGGTGGCCGCTTGGTATGCCTCTGAACCTGCCGCGACCACGCCCGCGCCCTCACTCAGCGCCGTCTCTACGCTCTCGAACGGTCGGCCCAGCGTCGTGGAGTACGAGGCAACGGAGGTCGGTGCGGCAAGCGGAAACACCGAGACGTTCAGTCGAGCGGTGTCAACGAGCTTCGAGCGGGATGCAAAAGCGACGGTCTCCATCGCCGCACGCCGGGCTCGTGCGCTCGGCGTGCAAATGCCTCGGACCGAAGCATGCAAAACCGCGAGGTCGGGGCCGAGATCAACGGCACACTCGATCTCTCCCGACGCGATTCGGATCGTAGTCGACATGGCATCTCCAAAACTCGGGGGCAGGCAACCTCGCCACAATGCTATCGAGGACCCTCCCCCGTTGCGAGCCCCCGGTCAGGGGAAACGCCCGAGGCTTGGGCACTCGTCGCGCGGGTCGACCGGACCGGAGACTCTGCGCGTGTCAGGACTCCGTGCTACTCGTCGTACGGTCGTAGGGTCCCATCGACTCGATCCACGTTGTAGGTGTCAGTCTGGTCGTCGGAGCGACAATAGAGAACCGCCCCGATCGTTTCGTCATCCGAGGAGTACAATCCGTCGGCCGAGAAGCCGCGTGGACACGACGGCTTCCAGCCACGCTTGCCCGTCTCAAGGTCGTATCCGACGATCTCGGTCTCATCGGCGCCAAACCCACCGTCATCCACGTGCTCAACTACGAGCGTGCCAGCGATGACTGCGAGAGCTGGGCCGTTGTAGTTCACGCCCACTCCACCCAGCAGGTCGACCTGCTTGGACCACATCACCGCCCCATCGCTCAGCCGGACAACGCCGATCTCTCCCCGAGTCTCGTCACGCGGATTCGCAGAGACTGCAAACGCGAGGTATGAGTTGGCCGGGCTGTCGCCTCTCCACAAGGCGACCGACCCCGACTCGACGTCGTGAATCGCGTCGCTCGCTGCGACACGCCTTGCCCCGTCGAAGACCTCGACAGATGTGCATTGCTCGGCGTGCGAGTCGGAACCGTTGGCAATGACGATCGGCCGCCAGACATGGCGCAGGCTGTCGGAATCGGTGAAGGTGGCCGAGTCCACCGTGGTCCAGCCTGGATTGGCAGGCCACTGAAATCCACACTCCGCCACGCCGACCGGCGGGCCTTCCGCGAGTCTCGACGTCGTCCGCGCCTCAGCCACATTCCATTTGGAGCTGGACATGGGAATGAGCACTGCGCCGCCTACGACGCCGATCGTCAGTCCCATGATCAGCCAAGAGGAGTTGCTTCCAATGCTCCTCACCGCTACGACTGCGCCAGCCAAGATCGTGAGAACAGCGGTGCCGGCAATGAAGTCTGACAAGAAGTAGTCGCCGAGGTTGCGGAACGTCGTGTCATAGACTTCGGCTGCCTGCTGGCGGAAGAACCGGTCTCGAAGTATCGCACGCCCCAGTTGCCAGGGCACCAACACCGTCACAACCAGGACGACGAGAGTTGCGACCGTCAACAAGCTGAACGCGGTACCCGATGAGGACGCGGGTGTCGTTCCGACCGAAGGTCGCCGACTCCCTGCTGGAGCGCCATGCCTGGCAGCGTAGGCGCTGCTAGGTGTACTCGAGCCGGTTGCTGCAGGACGACGAGCCACAGCTGGCGTTGTTGGTGGCGGAGGGAGGGCTACCTGAGCGGCCGGGCGACTGCTGGCTGCGGGCGGGGTCCCCGCTATTGCACACCACGGACACTGCTTGTTGTGCGGCGGATAGATGTGCTCACTGTTCCGTGCGCAAACGGTCACCGGCACACCTCGCCCAGGCTCTGCTGGCGTCCTCGCCCACGAGCAGTTTGCATCGAGCGTCAGGCCTTTCCGAGGTAGGTCAGCGATCCGTCGCCTGGGTCAACTTTCCAGAGCTCGTTGTCTCCGTAGTTGTCTGGATCAGGCTGACAACTGATCACCAGCGGCTCATTGTCCGCCCAGTTCTCCCACGGGTAGAAATTGATGTAGTTGAAGGCACCGCCATCCGGGC
>CALMKG010000241.1 GCA_937867175.1 uncultured Propionibacterium sp.
TGCCGCGTGGTGTTAGGCGATTTGGAAGGTGTCGTCTCCGACTTGGACTTCGAGGCGGAGTTTGCCGCCGAGGGCCTCGACATAGCGGCGCAGGGTATCGACCTGGGTCTTGCCGATGTCCCCGCGTTCGATGCGGGAGATCCGGTTCTGGCTGACGTCGAGTTCTGCGGCGAGTTCGACCTGGGTGAGGTCAAACTGTTCGCGCAACTCCCGAAGCCGCCACGCGCGGGTCTCGGCGATCATGCGGTCTTTGTGGGCATCGACCTTCTCGCGCCGGGCAGGCCGGCGCTGCTTCAGTTGGTCCGGACTCGTCATGTCAGCCCCTCCTTCGCAGGGTGTCCAGGTGCTCATCGAACCGCTGGTCGGCCACCGGAATGTGGCGCTTGTACCAGCGAGCCCAGTCGCGGCTCTTGTCGCCGGCGACGAGCAGGATCGCGCAGCGTTTGGGACAAGCAGCGTCTCATGAACGCGATGAATAGCGCGGTCGACTCAGTTGGCGGCAGAAGGACCGTCCTTCTGTGGACTTCGTCGATCAACCTCCCTCGGCGCGGTCACTGCTGACCGCCAATGTGGGCCAGAACGTCGCATGAGCGCCACAGAGCGCCGCGCTCATCTGCCGTGAGTTAGTAGGCGCTGATCGGTGCGTTCGCGCTGGTGCGTGACCGTTAGAATCCTTCACGCGCGCTGCTCGGGCTTGATTCCGCTGACCAGGCGGAGGTCCCCGCAGATCGGCCCGACCACCTTGGCGAATATGCGGTTGATCGGGTTGAGCGTTCCCCAAGGGACGTTTTGGATGGTCACGTCGGCGAATCCGGCCTGCGTGCCCGGCCAGGAACCCGGCAGACCCACAGCCCAGCTCAAGAAGTTCGTCGTCAGGACGCAATTGCAGCGCTTCGGCCACCGCGGGGTAGGAGCCACCGCCACCCGGGTGCGGCGACCACCCACCGTCCCGGGAACCATCACATGCTGGCCGACCCCGTCGGCGGATCGAGGCTCAGCGGCCGAGCATCTGCATGATCCGGTCGAGGTCGTCCGTATCCGCGAACTCGATGGTGAGCCTGCCCTTGCGGGCACCCAGACTGACCTGAACGCGAGTATCGAGCCGATCGGCGAGCCCTACCGCGTAGGCCTGCACCTGTTCAGGGACCTGACGTGCGGTCCGCCGCCGGGGGAGGACGTCAGTCGCAGGCTCTCGTGTCGCAAGCGCGGCCACTTCCTCGGCTGCTCGCACCGACAGGCCTTCGGCGACGATGCGCTGCGCCAACTTCTCCTGCTCCAGCGGGTCGCTCAGGACGAGGATCGCTCGCGCGTGCCCAGCCGTCAGGATGCCCGCTGCCACCCTGCGTTGGACCGGCGTCGGCAGGCCCAGCAGCCGCAGCGTGTTCGAGATGTGGGGTCTGGACTTCTTGACCCGGGCGGCGAGTTCCTCCTTGGAGCATCCGAAGTCCTCCAGCAACTGCTGGTAGGCGGCGGCCTCTTCCAACGGGTTCAACTGCGTCCGGTGCAGGTTCTCCAGCAACGCGTCGCGGAGCAGATGGCCGTCCTCGGTGGCGCGCACGATGGCCGGAATCTCGGCCAGGCCCGCCACTTGATGCGCCCGCCAGCGGCGCTCACCAACGATCAGCTCATAGCCGGCGTCCGCCTTGCGCACCACAATGGGTTGAAGCAGCCCGACTTCCTTGATCGATTCGGCCAACTCGGTCAACGATTCCTCGTCGAAGGACTGCCTGGGCTGCCGCGGATTGGGCGAGACCTCTGCGACCGGTATCTCGGCGAAGTAGGAGCCGTCTGGCATCGGGGCGGAGGCCCGCTGGTGGCCGCCCTGGTCCTCGTCAAGGTCGGTGCGCTGGAAGAGTTCGCCGAGTCCTCGACCCAAGCCACCCGGACGTGCCGCGCTCATGCCGACCGTCCCCGTCGGGCCGAGTAGTCGTCCAGGCCGGCGCCCCGCCGGGCGATCTCGCCGGCCGCCTTGACGTAGGCCTTGGCGCCCACTGACTGCGGGTCGTAGCCGAGCACCGTGGTGCCGTAGCTGGGCGCCTCGCTGAGCCGCACGGACCTGGGGATCAAAGTCAACAGGGTCTGCTCCGGGAAGTGCTTGCGCACTTCCTGACCGACTTGGGTCGACAGCTTGGTGCGAGCATCGAACATCGTCAGCAGGACGGTGCTCAGTTCCAGATCGGGGTTCAGTTCCTCACGCACCAACTGGATGGTGCGCATCAACTGGGTGACGCCCTCAAGCGCGTAGTACTCGCACTGGATCGGGATCAGGATCTCGGACGCTGCGACCAAAGCGTTGAGCGTCAGCAGACCGAGGGAGGGTGGACAGTCGAAGATCACATAGTCGACTTCATGGTCGGCCAGGTGTCTGAGGACCGACTTCTTCAACCGCTGCTCGCGCGCCACCTGTGGGACGAGTTCGATCTCGGCTGCGGCCAGATCGATGGTTGCCGGCACGACGAACAGACCCTCCGATTCCGGTGAGGCCTGCGCCACCTCAGCGATGGGCGTCTGCTGCAGAAGCACCTCGTAGGTGCCCTTGACCCCACTCCGGTGCTCAACACCCAGCGCGGTCGACGCGTTGCCTTGCGGGTCCATATCCATCAGCAGCACGCGCAGCCCGCCGCGAGCCAGTGCGGAAGCGATGTTGACCGCGGTGGTCGTCTTGCCGACCCCGCCCTTCTGGTTGGCCACCACGATCGTGCGCGTCTGTTGCGGGTGAGGCAATCGGGCCCCCAAGACATCCGCCGTTTCACGTGAAACGGACTGCAGAGTCCTCGCAGCGGCCATCGTTGCTTTCCCCTTTCGACGCGGGTTCCGCGTCCAACCCACCGAGATTTGAGGTTACTCGATCAGGACGACAGTTCAGTGACCGCCGTGCGTTTCACGTGAAACGCCAACTCCGCGTACTCGAACGACGAAGGTGGCGTCCAAGCCGGTGGCGGCTCGTACCTCCAGCACCTCCGCCGACAGGCTGCCCTTACGCAGCACCTTGGCCGCGTCCGCGACCTCGGCATGTGCCGACGACCCCTTCATCGCCAAGAGCTCACCGGACGACCCGAACAGCGGCCTGGTCCATCCGATCAACTTGCCAAGCGGAGCAACCGCCCGAGCGGTCACCACATCGAAGTCGTCCTCGACATCTTCCGCCCGTGCCCGTGCCACCGAGACCCGGTCGCCCAGACCCAGCTCCTCGACCGCCTCCGACAGGAAAGAGCTCCTGCGCAGCAACGGTTCCATGAGGACCACTGACAGGTCAGGACGTGCAATGGCCAACGGGATGCCAGGCAGGCCGGCCCCACTGCCCACATCTGCCACCCGCGCACCGATCATCGGCAGCGAGGCGAGAGCAGCACAGTTGAGGATGTGCCTCTCCCAGATCCGCTCCGCCTCCCGTGGCCCCAGGAGACCCCAGTCGATTCCTCGACTTGTCAATATGTCGATATAGCGTGAAATCGTCTCTAGCTGATCCCCGAAGACCAAGGCGGCGGCCGGGTGCACCTTCATTCGGCCGTGCGAATGACCACTCGGCGGTTCGGTTCAATACCCTCCGACTCACTGAACAAGCCGGCGCCAGCCACCACATCGTGCACGATCTTGCGCTCGAAGGGGTTCATCGGACTCAGTCGGACCGGCTCACCGCTCTGCTGAACCTCGACAATCGCCTCGGTCGCCAAGCCCTGCAGTTCAGTGCGGCGCCTCTCGCGGAAGCCCGCGACGTCCAGCATCAATCGGCTGCGCTTGCCGGTCTCGGTCATTACGGCCAACCGTGCCAGCTCCTGAAGCGCGTCCAGCACCTCACCGCTTCGTCCGACCAGCACCTCGCTGTCGGTCACGATCGAAACATGGGCACGGTCCTGCTCGGTGTAGATGTCGATGTCGCCGTCAAGGTCCGCGATCTCCAGCAACTCC
>CALMKG010000242.1 GCA_937867175.1 uncultured Propionibacterium sp.
CTTCCAGGGCCACTACTCGCGGTTCGTGGACATGGCCCACTGAGCCTGGCTCGTTGTCGAGATGCAGCGAACTCTGACAATTCGTTGTCAATGTCAAGATCTACTCGTCTGGTTGACTTTCATGGCTGCGTGAGGGGTCACGATGGAGTTCACGCTCTGGTACGACGGACCTCTGCCTGCCCGCGGCAAGGCGGCTATCAAGGGTCAGATCCGGCAGGCGCTCGATGTTCAGCTGCGTGAACTGTGGACTCACCTGCCGCTGTCGGACCATTCGCATCTTCTGGCCCGTTCGACCGAGGGCGGGTTGTCGTCCCTGGTAGGCCGTCACGGTCATACGTTCGCCGCGGTTGTCTCTCGGTCGCTCGGCCTCCGCGCCGAGCTCGACATTCTGATGCTGCGCCCATCCAGCCCGGGCGATCTGGTCAACAAGGGCGACATCGACAACCAGCTGAAGACGTTGCTCGACGGCCTCAGTGCGCCGGCACAGCCAACTCAGGTCCCGGACGGGATGCGGGCCACGACTGACGAGGATCCGATGCACGTACTCCTCGAGGACGACTCACTCATCACGCGGTTGAACGTGGAGACGGAGCGACTCCTCGGTGCGCCGGGACCCGACGAGGTGCGGCTGACGATTCGTGTCACGACCCGGGTCGTCAAGCCGATGTACGGGAACATGGGCCTCGCGTAAGTCCAGCACCGAGCGAGGCGAAGCCGTACGGCCAGCACTCCCGCGCCGATAGAGTCGGAGACCCGGCCGATGGCATGACGAAGGATGTTGCGTGGCGCTCAAGAAGTCCGACCTGTACAGCTCCCTGTGGAGCAGCGCCGACGAGCTCCGCGGCTCGATGGACGCGAGCCAGTACAAGGACTACGTCCTCACGCTGCTCTTCGTGAAGTACGTGTCGGACAAGGCCAAGGCCGACCCGTACGCCCTCATCGATGTGCCCGAGGACGGCTCTTTCGACTACCTGGTCACCCTCAAGGGCAAGCCGGATGTCGGCGAGAAGGTCAACGTCGCGATCCGCAAGCTGGCGGAGGCCAACGACCTCCAGGGTGTCATCAACAACGCCGACTTCGACGACCCGGCGAAACTTGGCTCGGGCAAAGAGCTCCAGGACAAGGTCTCGAACCTGATCGGCATCTTCCAGGATATGGACTTCACCGGGTCCAAGGCGGAGGGCGACGACCTGCTGGGTGACGCCTACGAGTACCTGATGCGGCACTTCGCCACGCAGTCCGGTAAGAGCAAGGGCCAGTTCTACACGCCCGCCGAGGTGTCGCGGGTCATGGCACAACTGCTCCAGATCCCGGCGGGTACGCCGAAGTCGGCGACGGTCTACGACCCGACCTGCGGCTCCGGCTCGCTGCTGATCAAGGTGGCCGATGCTGCCCCGAATGGGCTGAGCATCTACGGTCAGGAGAACGACAACGCCACCTGGGCGCTGGCCCGGATGAACATGATCTTGCACGGCAACGAGACCCACGACATCCGTCAGGGAAACACGCTCTCGGACCCGAAGTTCCGCAACGGGCAGCGGCTCGACACCTTCGACTATCTGGTAGCCAACCCGCCCTTCTCGGTCAAGACCTGGACGAACGGCTTCGACCAGTCCTTCGGACGCTTCGACGGCTTCGGTACACCGCCGGAGAAGAACGGTGACTACGCGTTCCTTCTGCACATGGTGAAGTCGCTGAAGTCGACGGGTAGGGGCGTCGTGGTCCTGCCGCACGGCGTGCTCTTTCGCGGCAACGCGGAGGCGACCATCCGCACCGAGCTGATCAAGCGAGGGCTGATCAAGGCGATCATCGGCTTGCCGGCCAACCTCTTCTACGGCACTGGCATCCCCGCCTGCCTGATCGTGCTCGACAAGGAGAACGCTCAAGCCCGCACCGGCATCTTCATGATCGACGCCTCGAAGGGCTTCGAGAAAGACGGCCCCAAGAACCGGCTGCGCCCGCGCGACATGCACAAGATCGTCGACGCCTTTGTCCACCAGAAGGACATCCCCCGCTACTCGCGGATGGTGCCGCTGGGCGAGATCCGCGATCCGAAGAACGACTACAACCTCAACATCCCGCGCTACATCGACAGCTCCGAGCCCGAAGACATCCAGGACCTGCGCGCCCACCTGCAAGGCGGCATCCCCAACCGAGACCTTGACGCGTTGCAGTCCTATTGGGATGCCTTCCCGAGTCTGCGAGCCGCCCTGTTCAAGCCGCTGCGCGACGGTTACTCCGAGCTGGTGGTGGACAAGGGCGACATCCAGCCGACGATCACGAGCTCGAGGGAGTACGTCGCCTTCGCCCAGGACACTGCCGACACGGTCGCCGAGTGGTGGCGTGAGCATCACAAGAGGCTGGCTGACATCACCAGCACGACGCGCCCCGTCGACCTGATCGACGAGATCTCCGAGGCCCTCTTGGAGGCGTTCCGATCGCGCCCCTTGATCGACGAGTACGGCGTATACGAGCAACTGATGAGCTATTGGAACGCCACCATGCATGACGACGTCACGATGATCGTCGGCGAAGGGTGGGAAGGAGCGGCGAAGCCGCGGCCGGCCCGCAGCTGGAAGGACAAGAAGAACAAGATCAAGTACGAGGACGCTCACCTGGTCTTCGGCAGCGGCGCGAAAGCAAAGCGCTGGGTCATGGACCTGATCCCTCCGGAGTACGTCATCGCCCGGTTCTTCCCCGAAGAGAAGGCGCAGCTCGATGAGCTGATCGGCGCGCAGGAGGCCGCCAGCCAAGCGGTCGAGGAGTACGTCGAGGAGCACGCCGTCGAGGACGGCCTGCTCGCCGACGCGATTGTCAACGACAAAGTCTCGAAGACCACCGCGGCCGCGCGGCTCAAGGACGTCAAGCGCGAGGGAGCAGACGCAGACGAGCTTCAGGCGCTGCAGCACGCCATCGAGCTGTTCGCGGCGGATGCGAAGGCAAAGAGCGCGGTCAAGAACGCGACCTTGAAGCTCCACGAGGAGACGCTCGCGCAGTACGACCTGCTCAACCTCAACGACATCCAAGCCCTCGTCATCGATGACAAGTGGGGAGGCACGATCCACGATCGGATCAATGCCGAGGTCACGGCACTCAGGCAGGCCCTGGTAGCTCGGCTACATGTCCTCGCCGATCGATACGAGTCGACGGTGGCTGAGATCGACGCAGTTGTTGAGGAACTCAATGCGAGGGTGGCCGCGCACCTAGCCGCGATGGGAGTGCGGTGATGGCGGTAGCCGCCGAGCTAACCCTCGGCGAGATTGTGCAACGTACTGGCGGCTCGATCCAGACCGGGCCGTTCGGCAGCCAGCTGCATGCCAGTGACTATCGGGTCGAAGGCACCCCTCTCGTGATGCCGATCAACATGGGCGACAACGTCATTCGTGACGTCGGGATCGCCCGCGTTGGTCCTGAGGATGTGAAACGCCTCGGCAGACATCGCCTTCGTGCGGGCGACATCGTGTTCAGCCGACGCGGTGACGTCGGTCGCCGTTCCATTGTTCGCCCCCAGAACGAAGGTTGGCTATGTGGCACGGGGTGCCTGGCGGCCAAGTTCGGTCCGAAGCGCAGCGACGTGAATCCGATGTACATCGCGCTGTTGATCGGCAGACCAGACGTACAGGTCTGGTTGGCCGACAATGCCGTCGGGGGCACTATGCCGAATCTGAACACGGCAATCCTGAGTTCGCTCCCACTGCGCCTGCCGCCACGATCCCAACAGGACGCAGCAGTGGAGGCGCTGGAAGCGGCTAGCGAGTTGGCGGTGATGCTCGAGCGCCGGATCATGAAGAAGCGGAACATCAGGCAGGGCATGATGCAGGAGCTCCTGACGGGCCGCACCCGCCTCCCATGCGCAACAGGCGGCTGGACCCCGTTGCAGGTCGCTGCGGAGTCTCATGTCAAGGCACGTATCGGCTGGCAGGGGCTCACCACGCAGGAGTACCGGTCCTCGGGGGAGTACCGCCTCGTTGGTGGAACGGACTTCAGAGAAGGCCGCGTCGATTGGGACACGACGCCGTTTGTCGACAAGTGGCGGTTCGATCAGGACACGGGCATCCAACTGCGGGCTGGCGACGTTCTGCTGACGAAAGACGGCACCATTGGCAAGGTCGCCTTCGTGGACTCGTTGCCTGGGCCCGCGACGCTGAACAGTGGCGTGTTCGTCCTGCGACCGAAGCGCGGCGCCTACGATCCGGAGTTCCTCTACTGGATGTTGAGATCGAGGGTGTTTGAGCAATTCGTTGCGGGGCTGAGCGCCGGATCGACCATCACACACCTATACCAGCGAGATCTCGTGATGCTGGAGCTGAGCGTCCCGCCCACCCATAAGGAGCAGCGCTCCATCGCAGAGGCACTTTCCGCTGTCGAAGCTGAGATCTCAGCACTCGAGCGTCGGCTCGAGTCCGCGCGACGAGTCAAGACGGGCATGATGCAAGAGTTGCTGACTGGTCGTACGCGACTGCCTGTGGAGGCTGGCTCGTGAGTGTGGGTGACAAGGAGCGGGTCACGCAGAACCGCGTCGTCAAGCACTTCCGCGAGCGGCTCGGCTACGCGTACGGCGGGAGCCTGGAGGACCAGGACAACCGCAACGTCGACGAAGACAAGCTGCGTCGCAACCTGCGCGAGCGCGGGGTCGACGACGAGCTGGTGAATCGAGCCGTCCAGCAGCTGCTCACGGCCGCCTCGCTTGGCGCCGGGCAGTCGCTCTATGACGCCAACCGCCATGTGTACGAGCTGCTGCGTTACGGGGCAAAGGTCACGCGCGACGTAGGCGAAACCACCGAGACGGTCTGGCTGATCGACTGGGACCGCCCCGACGCCAACGACTTCGTCGTGGCCGAAGAGGTCACGATCAGGGGGCAGCACACGAAGCGCCCGGACGTGGTGCTCTACGTCAACGGGATCGCGCTCGCGGTGATCGAGCTGAAGCGCTCGTACATCGATCTCGCCCAGGGGATCCGGCAGAACATCGGCAACCAGCGCCACGACTTCGTGCGGCCGTTCTTCACCACGGTGCAGCTGCTCTTTGCCGGCAACGACGTCCAGGGCCTGAGGTACGGGGTGATCGAGACCCCGGAGAAGTACTGGCTGGAGTGGAAGGAGCCCTCCGACAGCGAGGTCGGCGCCGACATCGAGTATCGGCTTGACCGTGCCCTGACCCAGGTGGCGTCCCAGGAGCGGCTCCTGGAGCTGATCCACGACTTCGTCGTGTTCGACGCCGGAGTGAAGAAGACCGCCCGGCACAACCAGTATTTCGGCGTCAAAGCCGCACAACGACGGGTGGCGACGCGCGAGGGCGGCATCATCTGGCACACCCAGGGGTCGGGAAAGAGCCTGACGATGGTGTGGCTGGCCCAATGGATCCGCGAGACCCAGACCGATGCTCGGGTGCTGGTGATCACCGACCGCACCGAGCTCGATGAGCAGATCGAGGATGGCTTCTCGGGCGTCGGGGAGAAGATCGTCCGTACTCAATCGGGTACGGACATGCTCGGGATGCTCAACCGGTCCACGCCGTCGCTGATGTGCTCGTTGGTCCACAAGTTCCGCGGCAGCGATGACGAGGCGCGCGATCAGGACGTCGAAGAGTTCGTCAAGGAGCTGAAGGTGCGGGTCCCGGATGGGTTCAGCGCGAAGGGCAACCTCTTCGTCTTCGTCGACGAGGCCCACCGCACCCAGAGCGGCAAGATGCACCGCGTCATGAAAGAGCTGCTTCCGGGCGCGATGTTCATCGGCTTCACCGGCACACCGCTGCTGAAGACCGAGAAGAAGACCAGCATCGAGACCTTCGGCTCCTTCATCCACACCTACAAGTTCGACGAGGCCGTCCGCGACGGTGTCGTACTCGACCTGAAGTATGAGGCGCGCAACGTCGACCAAGACCTCCAGGGCGCTGCGGCGGTCGACAAGTGGTTCGACGCCAAGACCCGCAACCTCACCGACCTCTCGAAGGCGCGGTTGAAGAAGAAGTGGGGCACGATGCAGAAGGTCTTCTCCTCTGCGCCCCGCTCGGCGCAGATCGTCCAGGACATCCTCATGGACATGGAGCTGCAACCCAGGCTGGTCAGCGGTCGAGGAAACGCCATGCTGGTGAGCGACTCCGTCTACCAGGCCTGCACGTTCTACGAAGCGTTCACCAAGCGCGGGTTCAAAGGCAAGGTCGCGATCGTCACCAGCTACAAGCCGAACCCGACGGCGATCTCCAAGGAGGATGCAGGCGAGGGCGACACCGAGGAGATCCGCAAGTACGAGATCTACCGGCAGATGCTCGCCGACCACTTCGGCGAGGACCCCGATAAGGCGATCACCCGGGTCGAGGAGTTCGAGACCGACGTCAAGAAGCGGTTCATCAAGGAGCCTGGCCAGATGAGGCTCCTGATCGTGGTCGACAAGCTCCTCACCGGCTTCGACGCTCCGAGCGCGACGTACCTCTACATCGATAAGAAGATGCGCGACCACGGCCTGTTCCAAGCGATCTGCCGTGTGAACCGGCTCGACGGCGACGACAAGACGTACGGATACATCGTCGACTACCGGGACCTGTTCAAGTCACTCGACAGGACCGTCACCGACTACACCTCCGAAGCTTTCGGTGAGTATGACAGTGACGACGTCGATGGTCTGATCAGCGACCGCAGCGAGCAGGAGCGCAAGGACCTCGACGAAGCGCTGGAAGCGATCCGTGCCTTGTGCGAGCCAGTTGAGCCGCCCAAGGAGACCGAGCAGTACCTGCACTACTTCGTGGCCTCCACGCCCGGCGACACCGACCAGATCAAGGACAACGAACCCAAGCGCGTCCTGCTGTACAAGACCGTCGCCAGTCTCGTACGCACCTTCGGTGCGGTGGCTAGCGATCCCGAAGGATCCGGCTACTCCGCAACCGAGATCTCCGCGATCAGGACCGAGGTGGCCCACTACGTCGCCGCCAAGAGCGAGGTCGAGGTCGGTGCCGGCGAGAACATCGACATGAAGCAGTACGAAGCCGGGATGCGGCAGCTGCTCGACACCTACATCCACGCCAAACCCGTCGAGCAGGTCGCCGATCTGGACAGGCCGCTGGTCGAGCTCATCGTCGAACGCGGCGCAGATGCGATCGACGCATTGCCACCGGGGATCAAGGGCAATCCGGCGTCCGCCGCAGAGACGATCATCAACAACGTCCGCAAGACCATCGTGGACGAGCACGCGATGAACCCCCGCTACTACGACCACATGTCCGAACTCCTCGACGCGCTCATCGAGAAGCAGAAGGAAGACGCCGCTGACTATGCCGACTATCTCCAGCAGCTCATCGACCTGACCAAGAAGGTCGGAACCGGCCAGTCGGAAGAGTCCTACCCCGCGTGGGCCTCGACCCCGGCCCGGCGAGCACTGGTCGACTTCGCGTGGCCACAGGGAGCGGAGATCGATGTCGAGCATCTCCACCAGGTCGTGCAGAACGTCAAGGAGCACGGCTGGTCGACCTCGCCGATCAAGCGGCGCGCCCTGGCGCGCGCCCTTCGCCCCGAGCTTCCGGACGGGATTGAATCGACGAAGTTGGGCGAGCTCATCGATCTGCTTGGGCGGCACCATGAGTACAGCTAGTGCGTACCTGACTGTGGGCGACCTAGGCGTTGATGTCGTCTACAAGGACATCAAGAACCTCCATATCTCTGTCTATCCGCCCGTCGGCCGAGTCCGTGTGGCGGCGCCGACGCGGACAGATGAGGACACCATCCGGCTCGCGATCGTGCAGCGCATGCCGTGGATCAAACGCCAACGCGAGCAGCTCCAGAACGCGGACCGACAAACTGAGCGGCAGATGGTGTCGGGCGAAACCCATTATGTCTGGGGGCAGCGCTACCTCCTGGACGTCTCACGCACGAGCGGCAACCACCGCGTTGAGGCCAAGGGCTCGACGCTTTGGGTGATGGCGCCGATGGGCGCCGATGCCGAGTCACGACGAGCGACCTTGGACAGGTGGTACCGCCGCGAGCTGAAGGCCGCTATCCCCGCCCTACTTGAGAAATGGCAGCCGATCATCGGCGTCACGGCTGACAAGATCGTCGTCAGGCGGATGAAGACCAAGTGGGGCACCTGCATCGCCCAGGCGCGCACGATCTGGCTCAACCCCGAGCTCGCGAAGAAGAACCCCCGCTGCCTCGAATACATCGTGGTGCATGAGCTCACGCACCTGCTGGAGCGCGGACACGGTGAACGTTTCGTTGGGCTGATGGATCAGTTCCTGCCGGACTGGCGAGCCCGCAGGGACGAGCTGAACGACGCGCCGCTCGCAGAGGAAGATTGGCCGTAGGTCGCCCAAGCGCAGCTGCGTAGCGGCACGTTAGCCTCGAGCGGACACAGGGTATGCCGAGAGCAGCCACTCAAGGCGAGCCAGTTCCGAGCGGATCTCCCGCTCCCGGCGGTACGTGAGGTCGCCGGCGAGAGCTAGGTGTCGCACTTCGATCCGCTGGACCAAGGAGGCGGCGGCATACAGCGCTCGCTTACGGCAGTTGGCTGAGCAGAAGAGCGGCGGGCGTCCTCGATTTCCACTCCAGGTGAGGCGTTGACTGCACTCCGGGTTGTCGCAGGGTCGAGTCTGAACGTCGTCATGGGTCGCGTGCACATTTTCGTCGCTCATCTCGTCGAAAGGGCGACTAGGCATTGGCGCAACTCCTTCGGCCATCTTCGTGTGGACAGGGCGGTTCTCCGCTGTCGGGGGGTCGCCCGTCGTCGTTTATTGTGCATCCACGTTGCGCATTTGTCACCGAGTACTCGTCAGTGGTCCTGAAAAGGACGAGACAACTGCACTAGTGCAGTTCGATGGAGTTGCCGGAGTGGAACCACAGGCGGTCGGTATGCCCCACCTTGAAATGTGCGCCAGCGCTAGCGCATAAACGGTGGACGGGATTACGCTCGCGGCAGTTGACGGCTCGGCCGAGCGCCTCCATAGAGAACGCGGAGGCGCACCCGCTGCAACGGGGCGCCTCCGCTGTCGACTCCCGATGGATGCATGAGAGCGAGGGAATCAACGATGACTGATTCTAGTGTCGGCTCTGCCCTGCCGTCAGTGGCGGGCGTGACCTGGCGGCTCAGGATTGGCGGGGCGACGACGATCTGGGATTGGTCGCTCGGGCGACCAGACCCGCAGGTCCTCGAGCCGTTGCGGCGCCCGGCGTCCGGCGCCGCCTCGAAGCACGTGCCGGTGCGCACGTACGTCCGAACCGTCGGCTCGCATCTGATGCTCGAATCGGGGCTCGAGCACGATCTGGTTCGGGTACTTGATCGCGATCCTGACGTCACTTGGACCGTCCCTCAACCGCTCCAACTCGAATGGGACGCGGGGCGAAACCGGAAGCACGTGCCCGATCTTCTGGCTGCCGGCCCGGATGGCTCCGTGACGGTCTGGGACGTCAAGACCGCGACCGCGGCAGCGTCGGCCAGGTTCGACAGCGCCCGACGGGTCACTGCACAGGCCTGTGCCTCGGTGGGCTGGAAGTACGCCGTCTTCACTGGCCTTCCGGCGGTCCATCGTCACAACCTGCTGTGGCTCCACGCGTACCGGTCCCGTCCAGCGTGGGCCGACCGCTGGGAGGGGAAGGTGCTTGCCGCGGCGAGTGACGGCACCACCCTGGGTGAGCTCGTGGGTTGTGAGCCCGAGCAAACGAGCCTGACGTGGCATCTGATCTGGACAGGGTGCCTGTCCGTCGATCTGACTCGCCCCCTCACCCCGACCACTCGAGTCGCGTCGTGAGCGGCACGGGTCTCGCCACCACGACACTGACTTGCGGTGCTCGTGTGTTGGGTGAAGACGGCTACCTCGTGGTGGTCGAGCTCGGTCGGCACGGAGTCAGCCTCGAGAACAGCCTCGGAGAACGTCGGCACGCTCAGTACGGCGAGCTCGCTGCCGTGGCGATCACGGACGGCATCGCCGCCGCGACACTTCAGTCCCTCGTGCCATGGTGGAGCGGGCTACCAGATCCGGTGCGTCGTCGTGCTCTCGACATTCTGGAGGTCGTACTCGAAGTCCTGACCGGCTACCGCTGGGGCGATCCCCGCTTGGCTCAGGCAGGAGAGCCCTTCCCTCCGTTCGGCGATCAGGACACCAGCATCAGCAAGCGCTGTGAGCGGATGGCGGAGCTGCTGACCTACGAGGCCAGCACCGATCGGAGCACGATCCGGCGGCTCGCCGACGGCGAGATCGCCTCGACGAGGGTCGCCCCGAACACCGTGCGGAGGTGGGTCCGCGAGTACCAGAGGCTCGGACTGCGCGGCGTGGTTGATCGCCGATCCACCAAGGCGAGCACCGGATTCGACGCGCTTGATGAGCGCGTGCGGCGGATTGCCGACGACGTGTTCACTCGGTTCGACGGCGACATCTCGAAGGTGAACACCACCACCATCGAGGCCGACATTCGTCAGCAGATGAAAGCTCAGGGTCTGACCGATGCGGTCCTACCGCAGCGGCTGTTCCAGGAGTTCCTCTCCGAGCGGCAACGTGCACTGGGAAGGAACACACGTGCGCAGCGCTCGCGGCATCTGCGCCGCAAGGCGTCGGCTCACACCAGCTTTCCCGCGATGCACCCGAGCCATATCGCGATCGACGCCACCCGCGCCGACGTCCTCGTCTGGGACGAGCTGCGTGAGAGGCCGGTCAGCGTCGAGATCCTGACGGCCATCAGCGTCGCCACCCGCGTCGTGGTTGGCCTGCGCGTCACGCCACGCTCGGGCAACGCGCTTGAGGCAGGGCTGTTGCTCTACGACGTCATGCGGCCGATGTCGATGCTGGTTGAGGGAACCACGGTCGATGACTGGCGCTGGTGCGGCGTACCTGAGTCGCTGGACCTGTCGAACGTCCCTGTGCATCGCTCACCGAAGCGGATTGTCCCGCCCGGCCAGAGTCTCCAGGGCGTTCATCACAAGCCTGGTGTTCGGCCGTCGTCGATCCGTTGCGACCACGGGTCGGTCTTCCTGTCCGAGCACTTCATCGCTCTGCTGCGTGACTTCGGGATCGACCTGATGCTCTCCCGCGGCTCGAAGCCCACGGACAACCCGCATGTGGAGCGCTGGCACGAGACCCTGCAACGCGCCTACCAGCAACTACCGGGCTACAAGGGACGCAACGTCGCCGAGCGCGGCCGCAAGGTCGACGGCACCGGCGACAAGCTCCTCACAGCACCCGAACTGGAACGACACCTCCGCCGCTTCGTCGCTCTCGACTACCACCGCTCTTGGCACGAGGGGCTCGTCCTGCCGGGTGCTCCCTCGGCGCGGCTGACGCCGCTGGAGATGTGGGACGCGATGCACGAGGTCACCGGCCGCTTGCACGTGCCGCAGCATCCGGATCTGATCTACCAGTTCCTCCCGATCCGCTGGCTGACCATCGGCCATGCCGGCGTCGAGTACAAGAACCTTGTCTACGACGCCCCGTTCCTCGCGGACTTCCGCGATGTTCGCAAGGGCACCTTCCAGGCCGACTCCCGCAAGGCACCGTTCCACTACGACCCTCGCGACGTCTCCCGGATTTGGTTTCGCCACCCCGACACCGGCCGGATCCACGAGATCCCCTGGAAGGCTCGCCACCTGCTCGACATGCCGATGGGCGACTGGATGCACGAACGGGCGCTGGCACGCATCGCCGAGCGCGGCGGCAACACCGTGATCAACCGGAAGTCGACGTGGCGGCAGATCATCGCCGAGCTCGGCTATCTGACCTCGGCGGAAGAGACCGCTGAGGCACGCGCCAAGGGGTACGCCGCCCGACTGCGCTGGGAGCAGGCCCAACGCGACCACGCCGAAGCAGCCGAGGCGGCAGTGATGTTCGACAGCGACCAGGACGGCGTGGTCACGCCGCTCCGGCCGCGCCGCGCGGAGACCGACGACGGGTTCGACCTCGACGCCGAGTGGCCGGACTACGACGAGGTTGGCGACTGATGGACGCCGAGATGTGGCACCACCAGGCAACAGGACTGGCGGTTGCTGCGCCGCAGCCCGTCACAGCGGCCGACCTGGACGCCATGAACCCCATGGGCAGGAGCACGTACGCCGACGCGGTGCGCGCTGCTCTGCGGGCGCAGCGCGTCTCCTCGCCCGTGCACAACGCCACCGCCAACGCGATCGACCGCGCGCTGGAGTCCGCGCTCCTCGAGCCGCCCGGCGCCCGCACCATCCTGGCCCTCTCGGCGCCGTACACCGCCGGCAAGTCGACTCTCATCAAGAACTGGGCGCAGGACCGGTACCGAACCTGGGCGAAGGCGACCCGATCGACCAGGCCCCGCTGGACGCCGAGGCCGGGAGTCACTGCCGACCTGGTCCCGGTCTGCTACCTCACCCTCCTCTCGGAGTCGCGCAGCAAGGACCTCTACACCCAGATCCTCTCCTTCGTCGGCTACCCCGCCAGCGGGGTGGAGCGGACCCTCGCACTGCGCGCCGTCAAGGCACTCCAGACCCACGGCGTCCGGCTCGTCATCCTCGACGACGCCCACATGCTCCGCACCACCTCGGTCACCGGTCGCGCCACCTTGAACGCGGTCAAGCACCTCAACACCGAGCTCGGCGAGGTCGGGGGCGTCCTGATGCTCGTCGGCGCCGAACTGACCGGCGGTGACGTGCTCAGCGACCCTCAGATCCGCGGGCGACTCTCCGAGCACACCCTCGCCCCCTACGAAGTCGACACGGTCACGGGACGCGCGCACTGGCAACGATTCCTGAAGAACTGCGAGGACCTGCTGCTCCCGTACCTGCCCGACGAGAAGCCAGGCCTGTTCTCGTCCCGTCTGGCCGGTTACCTGTGGCGGCGCACCCAGGGGTACGTCGGCGACACCACACGCCTGCTGATCGACGCAACCGCCGCCGCGATCGAGACCGGTTTGCCACTCGACCGCGCCATCCTCGACCCGATCTGGGTGAGCCAGCGCGCACAGGACGCACAGATCGACGCCACCCGATCCAAGACCGCCAGGCGAGCCGCGGCCAGGAGGGAGCCCCGATGACGCCGCGGCTCCCGGTCAGCATCGACCCGTACCCAGACGAGTCGGTCGCGTCGATGCTGCGGCGTCTCAGCACGACCACCGGCATCCCGGTCCGCAACCTTCACCCCTACGGCGTCAGCGGCCGGCTCACCGATCGTCAGGTAGGTGCCCTCGCTTGCACCCTGGGGCTGCCGCCGCGACGACTGCGCACCCACATCCTCCACCACCGGCTCGCGGGGCGGCACGGTCGAAAGCCGGCGAGCATCGAGCTGCGCCGCACCGACAGAATCATCTGCTCTGCATGTGGGATCGGGAGCCTGTGGAGCGGATTGGTCTGGGTCAGTCACTGCCCGAGCTGCCAATCGGCTCTCGACGACGGCGTGACTGCCGACAGAGCGGCTCACGCGCTTCAGATGCAGGACGCATTCCTGCGATCGATGCGAGCGGCGACTGTGGGGTTCACCGATCGCCGCCTGCGGTTGCTGCGCCTCCTGCGTCTCCACGTTCACCTCGCCACCGGCCACGCCACCACAGGTGCCCAACCGGCCGGGTCCTGGCAGGCCCCCGCCTGGATCGCCGGATTCGCCGAACACGCCTGGCCGGCCAGCCGGACCGTCCAGGCAACCCGCGACCTGATCGGCGAGCGCACGCTGGCCCATCTCGGCGAGACCCCAGCCCCGGAGGACGACTGCGCGGCAGCCCGCCAAGCGCTCCACGACCAGCTCCGCGGGTCACGCCTCACGGAGGCGGCGATCCCCGACTACCTCCACCCCCGGCACCGTGCCTTGGACGTCGACGCGGCCGGCGAGGATCTCGGCCATGGCATCGCGCGAGCCCTGCGCCGTGAAGCCATCCACTCTGCCACCGGAGCACGTCCCACGGTCGCCCAGTTGGACGAGCGGTACGGCGACCTGCGCAAGCAGCCCATGACCGCGACCTACGTCCACCACCTCGGCAACTCGACCGCTGGACTGCGGATCTTGGCTCGCGAAGCTGACCGACTCGCGCACGCTGGTATCCGCGACTACCGCCACCGCCGCGCTGTGCTGACGACTCTGCATTCCCTCCCGATCTCAACGCTCGCGCACACAGCCGTGCTCCGCACGCCACGCAACCAGAGGCTGGCCGCGGCCTGGATCTGGCTGGAGCTCACCCAGGGCACGCTCAGCCTGAGCCCGCACCACGCCGGGATGAGACGGGAACTGCGCTCATTCGATCAAGCGCTCCTCCCGGAGGATCGACTCATCCTCATCGAGTACGGCCACCAGCTCCTCGGCGCCGTCGCCGACGACGTCGCCCGCGACGTCCAACACGCGGTCACACGGGAAGCGAGGCATGCCGATGCTTGCTGACCTGGCACCGTTGCCGGTCACCATCGCTCCCGTCGCCGGAGAAGCACTCGACGGGTATCTCGAGCGGTTAGGAGCCGCGAACGCGCTCCCTCACCCCGTCCTCGTCCAGCGCCTCTCGGAAGCCGGCGCACCGACAGCCTTCCTGGCCACTGCACCAGCGGAGCGGTTGATCGCGAACCTTGCTGCGCTGACCGGACTCGACCCCGTCGCGCTGCGGTGCTGCACCTTGGCCGGCATGGTCGGCATCGACACCACCGGACTCGACCCCGCGAACAAGAACACCTGGCGTCGAGTCGCCGCCCGTGGCTGGCCGCCCGTTCACGGCACCGCGCTGTGCCCACGTTGCCTTGACGAGGACGGCGTCTGGCAACTGCGATGGCGCCATCCCTGGGTCACCACCTGCAGCCGGCACGACTGCTGGCTGCTCGAGCGCTGCCCCACCTGCGGTAAGCCATTCCGCTCGCACCGCACGCCCCTGCGGGCCGTCGACGCCGCCCCCGATCGTTGCGGGAACCCCGGCGGAGCTCGTGGACGTGGATGCCAGCAGCTTCTCGGCCGACTTGTCGCTGTGCAGGCGCCGACCGGGGTGCTGGTCGCTCAACGCCGCATCGACGCCGCCATCAGCGGTCAGCCGGTCGCCGTCCTCGGCGAACACGCGGCGTCCGCGACGTACTTGGCTGAACTCCGCGCCCTGACCGTTCTGCTCCTGCACCTCGCGACCCAGCCCGGAGGCGACCAACGCGCCGAGTGGGCAGACCTCGTCGGCACCGACCACGCACGCAGCGCCGGTGCCCGCGGAGCGCGATGGGGACTCGCCCCGCCCGCCGACCTCCAGCTCCGCGGCCAGGCGATCGCCGCTGGCGACCAGATCCTCCGCGCCGCGAACCTTGACGCTGCCGCGGACCAACTGCACCCCTGGACCGAGCTCACGCCGGCGACCAACGAGGGCCAGCTCGGGTGGCTGGCCGACCACACCACCATGACCCCGCTGCTCAGCCGCCTGGTCATGGCCGCCACCGCCACCCGCCGGAGACTGGCAACCCTGCTCGACACCTCGGGCGGTGCCCTGCCGCTGACGGCGATCCCGCAGGTTATCCCGGCCGGCGTCTACGACAGCCACGTCGCCGGCATGCTCGACGTCACCGCCCGCACCGGCCGACTCTTCGTAAGCCTGTGCCTCGCCCGGCACCACCGCGGCAACCTCACCTGGGCCGAGGCCGCTACGGCACTCGGCCTCCCTCCAGAGCTCGGCACGAAGACCGCCCGAGCCTGCGGCGCCGACCTCCTCGCCCCGCCAAGCGACTTCATCGCAGCGCTCGCCCGAGTCGCGAACGACTTCGACACAGCGGTCGACCACCGCGCCCGTGAGGACGCCGTACGACGCCTCGCGCGCAGCCGCCGCTGGTACCGCTCCTGGGCACGACGCCACCTGCCCGGCAGCCACGCGACGAGCCAGCAGTACGCCGTCACCTGGCTGTGGACCGAGCAGGCGCACGGACACATCGACACCAGCCCCGGCTGGCAGCACCCGCCAGACCGTGACGGCCGCGCCCACTACCGCGCCTACGCCGGCCGCCTCGACGCACCCGCGACCGACGCGCTGACCGAACTGATCCGGAGCACCGCGGTAGCGAAGAGGAGGACCGCATGAAGACCGCAACGCAGATCTGGGGACTGTGGGACTGCGAGGAGCTCCTCAGCGTCCACCTCACCCACGACGCCGCCCGCGACGCCCGAGACGAGCACCTCGAACGCTGCCGCTGCTTCACCGACGACCAGGACGCCATCAGCATCGCCGTCCAGATTCGCGCCATCCAGCTCTCCGCAGATCCGGTGCCTGTGGAGAACCCGAACCAGGGCACCCGATCGGGCCACCATGAGCAGACGACTACCAGCCCGGGACCGGCGAAGCCGAGACACCAGTGGAGAGGAGGCCGGCATGCCAACCGATGACGCGCTCAGCAGTTGTGCCGAGCCTCGGACAACCAAACCTGTGTTCGTCGTCCCGCAGCCCGACGGCGTCGACGTCACGCTCGACTTCACCACGCCCGGCCCGTTCGGCGACTTCGCCTTCACCGCTCGCATTCCCGAGCCAGGCTGCCCCATCCGGGAACGCGTGTACGGCGCGTACCACACCGACGAGTCCGCGATCTTCGTCGAGATCCTCCAGCACTGGGCACGCGTCGCCGAAACGGACGACATCCTCACCGGTCTCGAGCGAGCCGACGCCGTCCTCCGCTTCCTCACCGACGGCCTCGCACCGACCACCCTGTCCGAGAACTACTTCGCCGACCTCCTGCACCGCGGCCTCGAGCCACTGGCGGCCATGAACTTCCTGCCAGTCGACCACGAGCACAGCGACGAGAGCGGCGAGAACGTCGTCCTTTCGCCGCGCGGTACTGACTTGGGCTGGATCAGCTGCCGACGCCCGCGCACGACGTTCACCGTCCCGCCCAGCTACCTCTGGGTGTTCGTGACCGGGATGATGTGGCGCACCTACGACCACGACGGCCTCCCGCTCTCGCGGCTCAACACCGCCGCCTACGAGACCGCCATCGCCACCTTCCGGCGGGCGATACACAGCCGCAGCGACGCGCAGCTCGAGCCATCGGCGACATCTGGCGGTGAAAACCCGGACGAGAAGGTGATGGCGACTGCCGAGCTCGTCGCGGAACTGTGCGACCTGCTCGGCGCCAAGCTGGTCGCCTACCTGAGCTCCGCGGCAGACACGCGAACCGTGCGAGCCTGGGCCGACCAGACCGACCCCCGCTCACCGACGGACGACGTCGTCGACCGGCTACGCCTCGCCCACCAGGCCGCGTCCCTTCTCGGCCAGAAGGACTCCGCCACCGTCATCCAGGCATGGTTCCAGGGCCGCAACCCGCACCTGGACGACCTCGCCCCAGCACGTCTGATCCGCGAGGGCGGTACGACCATCGCCGGAACGAGTGTGTTCGCGGCTGCTCGAGCGTTCGCCGCATGCCCCGAGAGCATCCCGCCGGACGAGGAGACTCATGGCTGACGAAGGCGATGAGCCGTCGACCCTGGTCGCCAGCATCGACCAGGGCGCCACGGGACTATGGCAGATCAATACAGAGACTGGCAGCACCTACGTCGTCGACCTCGTCGTCCAGGTCCGCTCCGACAATCTGCCCACGCTTCGCCTAACTTCCCACATCGTTGGTATCGCCAAGATTCGCGCGACTGGGGATCGCCGACCGGAGTGCTGAGCTGCACTCGAGCAACTGGCGTGGTTCACGCAGATGCATGCCGTCCTCCGCGACACGGCGGAGGCCAGTGCGCTGGCGATCGGACAGGTAGCGGCTCCTAGGCTGCCGCCATGGCCGGCCGACTGCGCCGCGAACTCGACGAACTCGACTGATGGAGGAGCCAGGCGTCAGCCGACCCTGCTCAGGGCTGTCTACCCCTTCGTGAGATGTGGTTGGCGAGCCGCTCGCGATGCTCAGCCACGGCAGCTCGGCGGCTTCTTGTGCGTTGGGCGAGGAACACGCGGGAACACCACGCGGTCGCGGCTGTTGCCGCGAGGGTGAATCCCATGATCATCATCAGAAGCGCAAGGCTGTCGAGGATCGTCAGAATCGCAGTGTCAGCCCGGACGGACTGTGTCATGACGCCGCCTGCGTAGCCGACGACCAGACTCACCGCTGTGAACCCGAGAAGCACCGCGTGCTGGCGAGGCTTGAGCGGCTCCTGGCCGACACGACGGGAGGCGTAAACCGCTGCGCGATCCTGAGCTGATCGCTCCATCTGGTCGCGCTCTGCCCCTGTGGGAAGAAGGGCAGCGACCTCGAGTTCCTGACGTATCACGCGCCGTTCCAGCGCTCCGCGGCCACCGGTGTTGTAGATCGCAGTCGTGATCACGGCCAAGGTCGACACGCCTGCCGTCACCCAGGCGCTATCCATCGTGGGATCCCATCTTCATCACCCGTCGAAGTGCCGCCTTCAGGCGAGACCACCGTCCGGCGCGGGCCGGGACGGCGTGTGCTGACGCTGCAACGTCGTGATCGCGGGCGATGGCCGCGAGGGTCTCCGCGGTCCCTATGGGCGGCAGCCAGTGGATCTTGCCATCGTTGACCAAGTAGTGCGATCGGCACCGGGCCTGACCGTTACCGACGGACGGTCGCAGGGTGACGGCGCCGTTGAAGGTCAGCGTCCACCCGCCGCGAGAGAGCGGTGTGACCGTCTTCGTGCCGCAGCCGCATGCACAGAGGTGGACCGCGGTTGCGTACTCCATCGAGATGTAGAGGCGGCCGTGCTCGAGATCGCGGGGCACGTACGTCACGAACGTCGGCTCGAGCTTGTGCACCTTCATGCGGCGCCGTCGCTGGACTCGTCCGATACCCCGTCGGCACGTTGGTGCTTGTTGAGGATCTCGTTGGTGTCGATCCGATACGAGCTGTGCAGCTCACACTCGCCGTCGGCGTAGAAGCCCAGCCACTTCTTGAAGCGGACGACGGCCATCACAGCGGCGAGCATGTTGAGCTCGGCCACCTGGAGGTTCGTGTCGTACTCAGCAGCGTCGCCAGCCACGACGGAAATGAGGCCACCGCCGAGGACGTGCTCGCTGGCATTCGGCAGACCGGTGGTGACGCGGACCTGCCCGGCGATGCCGGTGGAGTCATCGCTGACGCCGACGCCGGTGTCGACGAAGGCGATGCCATTGTCGACAAGCGTCCTGATGATGACCTGCTTGTCCGGGCCAGAATCCATGGCCAGGAAGACGAAGTCGGCATCAAGCAGCTCCGCGACGTTCGCGTCGGTGACGTTGACCGGGTGCGGGTGGATCTGGCGACGCATGGCGGAGTAGGTCATGGCGTAGTAGTCGACCTTCTTCATCCGCGCGTTGAGCGCATCCAAGGTCGCGGCACCCGGCGCACGGAAGGCGTTGTGAGTGCTGAAGACGTCGCCGTCGTACAGATGGATGTTGCAGATCGGTGTCTTGGTAACGAGGTCGAGGATGTATGCGCCCGTGCCGCCGAGCCCGACGATCACGACCTTCGCAAGCTCGAGCCGCTCGCTGCGCGCGGTGATGCCGGCCCGGCTGGAGAAGGTGTCGAGGTAGACGAAGACACCGTCGTCCTCGTCCGTCGAGAACGGCTTCCCTTGCAATGGTGTGGCGTCGGGGTCGATTGCTTGCGCCGGCCCGATCAGGATCGCCGCGTAGGTGGTGACCTTCTCGTAGAAGTCGACGTACCCCTCGGGCCGCGGCTTCTGGGAGAACCCGACCGACGGGGTCAACTCAGGTCCCGCGGTCCAGCCGTAGGTCAGCCCTGTGTTGGCGAACCCAGGTGAGATCTCGCCGCCGTCCTTGGCGCGCGGGGCCGAGCCGACGAACGCCATCACGTGGTTGCTCGGCTTCACGGTTTGCTCGCCGGCGAGATCCAGTGGGCAGAGGAAGGAACCCCACTGAACCGTCTGAGTCGCGTCGAGGTAGGGGATGTCGTCGATGACGAGATACCCGTTGACGATGCGGACCGTGTAGCCGTCGTCGACGAGGCGCTGGAGATCGGCGCTGTTACGAACGAGTCGTGAGCCGGACATCGAAACTCGTCCCCTTCTTCTTGACCTTGACCGACTCGCCGGCCACGAGGGTGCCGCTGCCGCCGTGCGCGGCGATCGCGTTCTTGTAAGCGACGGTGAAGATCGCTGCCGGGTCGTGGCCCGGGAACGCGAGAGCGCCCGGGGCCTCGTAGGTGACGACCTCGTCGTCGAGGTCGTACGGGGTGCCGTTGATGACGACCTCGTAGGTCTTGTCGTGCTTGTCGTTGCCGTTGATGTCAGGCATGTCGACTCCTGGGTTCTCGATTTGATGGCCGGCTGCCGGCCACGTAGATTGATAGTAGCATCATCGTCATCACCCTAGGGATGAAGACAGGGGAACAACTCGGCGTGTCGGGGCCTGTCGGACCGAAGTGGCACCATGGACCGCCTAGGATCCGACGCGTGCGGGTCTTCATCTCATGGGTGATGGAATGAGGTCACGTTGCGCGTCGAGTACCACGACGAAGTGCTACGCCGGCTCGCTGAGGAGCAGGCGTACGCACCCAAGGGGTGGGACCCAGACGTCATCAAGTCGTATCGGAAGAAGGTCCAGCTCATCTCCGCGGCAGTGGATGAACGCGACCTGTACAACATGCGGGGTCTCCGGATGGAGAAGCTCAAGGGCGACCGTCTGGGCCAGACATCGATGCGTCTCAACGATCAGTTCCGTCTGATCTTGACCTTCAAGACCGAGGGCGACCGAGTGGCGGTCCTCCTCGAAGTGGTCGACTACCACAGATAGCAATAGAGAGATCGAGATGAACGCTGTACTAGCCGAGGCGTTCCCCGCGGGGGAGTTCCTCGCTGACGAGCTCGAGGCTCGTGGTTGGACTCAGGCCGAGTTCGCCACCATCCTCGACCGCCCGGCGCAGTTCGTCTCCGAGATCATCTCCGGCAAGAAGGAGATCACTCGCGAGTCCGCTGCGCAGATAGGCGCTGCCCTCGGGACCAGCGCCGAGATGTGGCTCAGCCTCCAGGACAAGTACTTCCTCTGGAAGCAGAACCAGGACACCAAGGCCCAGAGCGACCTGGACGACGTCCGTCGCCGAGCCCGCCTCAATGAGAAGGGTCCCATCGCCGTTCTCAAGAAGGCCGGCGTCCTCACCGGAAAGACCCTCGATGAACTCGAGAGCGAGGTGCTTCGGTTCTTCGAACTGAAGTCGCTTGACGAGGAGCCTCGTCTGGCGGCCGCTGCGAAACGGTCCAACCACGGCGAGTCGCTGTCGTCGCTTCAGGCGTCGTGGCTCTACATGGTCCGCCACGCGGCGCGAGAAACGCCCCCGAGCGGGACGTACTCGCTCAAGGCGCTCGAAGCGATCGGGGCCGCACTTCCGCGTGTCGCGAAGACACCCGAGGACTTCGCTGCTCTCCCTGAGATGCTCGCTGGAGTCGGCGTGCGGCTTGTATACGTGCCCGGGCTCCCCGGAGCGAAGATCGACGGCTGCGCGATGATCGTGGACAAGACTCGTGTCATCGGTTTGTCCGGACGGGGAAAGCGCCTGGACAAGGTCCTCTTCGCGCTTATCCACGAGATTGCGCACCACACCCATGGCCACGTAAAGGACGACTCGCCCATCGTCGAGACGATCGAGGTTGGCGACGATCCTGACGACCAATCCGACGAAGCGAACCAGGAGCGCGAAGCGAACGAGACAGCCGCACGGTGGGTCCTACCGAACGGCGTGCCGCCGCTTCCAGAACGTCTCAGCGGGCCATGGGTTCTCGAGTCCGCAGCCGAGGCTGGTATCGCGCCGATCATGCTTGTCGGTCACCTGCAGCACCTCAAGAAACTGGACTGGCGCACGACCCTCGCGAAGGGCGCACCGAACGTCGACGATGTGCTGCGAAGCTGGACCGCGTAACACCCATACCTAGAACGTCGTGGACGACTCCCGTTCGCCCCGGTCGCTCGACGCCTTCGAACGGTCAGACGTCGCGATCATCGTCGAGCTCCCGGGTGAGGGTGGCGCTCCATAATTGACGCATGACGTTGGTGGAGTGGACCCGACTGGAACCGGGCCAGACTGAAGCCGTTGTGGCGATGCTGGTCAACCGTGAGCGGCCCACCTCGGTCCGGATCACCCCATCGCGCGGTGACGGCGGCGTCGACATATTGGACCGCGGCGCCGGCGATGACGGCGGCGATGTGGTGTATCAGGTGAAGAGCTACACCGACGGCATCGGGACTAGGGAGAAGGCCAGCATCAAGGACTCTCTCGACACCCTCTACACGGACGAGCGATGGGCCGGCCTGAACGTGGTCTCATGGCGGCTGGTAACTCCGCTGAACCCGTCCCCGGAGGCTGAGAACTGGCTGCACGACCTCGGCCAGGCCTCCGGCGTGCCGACTGTTTGGCATGGCCTCGACTTCGTCGAGCAGCTTGCCGCGAAGTATTCCGCGGTCATCGACTACTACCTGCGAGGCAGCGCAGCCCTCATCAAGACGGCCCAAGCCGAGGTCTTCGCGCTCCTTGGACTCGAGCGCGTTGACGCCGAGGCGTCGTTCGAGGAGGTAACGAGCCGTATCCAGTCCGCGCTCGGCGTGCTGGACCATCACCCTCACTACCGGTTCGAGGTCCGGTTCGGAGCCGGGGACCCGCCGATGGACAAGGACCGGCCGGGCCTGGTGTTGCGCACGGTGAAGGGGAAGCGGGTGGGTGGGGATTGGGTGAGCGTGGACGTCATCGCCAGGTGCGCCGCGTCAACTGCGGTCGACCCGATTACGATCAGCGGCACGATCACCGCTGCGCCGGGCTCGGACCTAGTCCGCGACGTCGAAGCGTTCCGTCGCTACGGTGCTCCGTTCCTCGCCGAGGGCGCCTTCACCGGCCACATCAACGCACCAGGCGATCTTGGGGGGCAGATCGAGAACGCCACAGTGTGGGCCGGGCCTGCCTCCGACACCGACATCGGCCAGGACCCCGAGCTGCGCTTGGAGTTGCTGGACCCGGACGGCAACATGGTCGCTGAGGTCGACGTTGACCGAGTCGACCTCACCCGCGGACCAGATGGCGGGATGCGCGTCGTCCTGCGCGAGGTGCACGGCCTTTTCGAGCTCGAGGACCGCCTCGACGTCCACCGCCTCCCTCAGCCGATCACTGGAGCGCGACAGCTGCGCATGACCGGCCTGGTCGGGACCCCCGTCGATGGGGCTTTGGCTGGTGTGCGGTTCCTGACCGCGATGAGGACGCCCAACCGGATGCGCGTCAGCCGCCGCAACGGCTCCAGAACCCGCGGCGTCTTCGACGACCGTCCCTTCTTCACTTGGCCCAAGGAGCAGCAGCAGGCCCTGAAGGGTGCCCTGCAAAGGCTGGAACTGCTTGGCGCCCTGCAAGAGCACGCCGACACCGTGATCCGAACGCCGGACTTCACCCGCGTTCCAAAGGAAGAGATCTGGACCTGGCACGTTGCAGCAACCTTGCTGCGAGGCGAGACGCTCATCGGCGCGATCGCAGAAGGACACGGCCTGCACATCGAGTTGGAATCGGAGGTCGACGTTGACGACACCCTCGTGGTGAGGCTGCCTCACACCGTCAAGGTGGCCGACCAGACCATCGACGTCGGCCACTACGAGGTGGTGCTCGAGGCCCCGACCCTCGTCAGCCGATCTGCGGGTGAGAACGGGTTCCAGCACGTCTTCACCACAGCCGACAGGACCTTCACCCAACGCCAGGTCTCACCCCAGGACTGATGACGCTCTCTCATGTATAACGACCCACAGTTGGTCGCGGACACTATCCGCGAGTGAACCCGACAACCCAGCCGAACGCCCAGTAGCCGGCTGCGCCATCGGGCTCTCGGGCTGGCTGTCTGCGGCCAACTTTGACGAAAGGCGCGACCAACCCCGGATTCGTCAAAGTTCCCCGCGGGGAGTTCACCAGTCTCCGCTGCATCTCGACACTCGTCCAGCCCTCTGCAAGACGGGACCAACGTCACACCTCTTCTCGCCTCTCA
>CALMKG010000243.1 GCA_937867175.1 uncultured Propionibacterium sp.
CCAGTGTCCCGCTGCCCTAGTGCGCCGAGGTGATCGCCCGACTCAAGTCCATCCGGGATGAGACCTCGCGGCAACTGGCGTCGGAAGGTCGCTCGGCGCTGCCGCGCCCGGGCGTGATCAGCGGGGTGCGGCGTCGAAGCCCGTCGGGCGGATCACTCGCGCGGGCACACCGGCGACGATTGTGTTGGCCGGTACGTCCTTGGTCACGACCGCGCCTGCACCGACGATCGCTCCGTCACCGATGGTGACTCCGGGGACCACAGTCACGGCGGCACCGAGCCACACGCTGCGTCCGATGACGACCGGTGCCGGGACCATGTCGGCACGTCGCGCGGGGTCGATGGCGTGGTTGAGCGTTGTCAGGGTGCAGCCGTGGCCGATGAGGGACCCCGCCCCGATCCTGATGCCGCCGGTGTCCTGGAATCGGCAGCCCATGTTGATGAAGACTCCCGGGCCCAGGTGCAAGTTCTTGCCGAACTCGCAGTAGAAGGGCGGAAAGACGGTGACGGTTTCGTCCACAGTCCTGCCGGTCAGTCTGGAAAGCAGTGCCCTGACCTCCTCGGGCGTGTGGTAGCCGGCGTTGAGAGCAGCTACTGTGCGCAGCGCATCCTGGGCGGCGTCATGCATAAAGCGGTGGAGGTCGGTGCCGCCCCCGATCGGTTTTCCGCGGTTCACGTGGTCGAGGAACTCGCTCAGGTTCATGGGTCTGTCCTTTCTGAGGCGCTTGTTTGGCAGGGTAGCGAACCATCGGCGCCGCAGGCGAGGCAATGGCACCGGGCGGCAACTCGGTCGTCGCCGTACAACTTGATGGAAAAACTCGGTCTTCAGGGCAGCCCAAGGGGCAGGGCTTGCCAGCGGATGCGTCCGCCGATCGGTTTCGCCATCATCGCTTATGCGTCCCCTGCCAGCGGTGATGGGACGAATGCCGCATTCTCGGATAGGCGTTGGCTTGCGTGCGGGTCGTGCGCCGGCAGCAGGACGATGGGCTGCTGCCGGGCGAACTCCTTGATCTTGCGCAGCTGTGCTATCGCGAGATGCGGGTTGGTGTTCACCCCGTCGCTGCGCTCCTGATCAAGGAGGTTCTGATCGTAGGTGACGTCGCCGCCCAAGAAGTAAGTGGCTTCGTCTCCGAATACGACGACCGCCAGATGACCGGGCACATGGCCGGGCGTGGGCACCCCGATGACCTTCCCATCCGCAGTAATCGGATAGGTCTTCTCCCACGGCCCCAGCGCCGGCCCGGTCAGCCGCAAGAGTTCCGGCTGGAAGCCGATCGGCCAGTGTCGCGGCAGGGCACCCTCCATAGTGGCGCGGAAACGCTGCCGGCAGAAGTCCCAATGCTCCTCGGCGACAAGGATCCGCTTGGCATCCGCAACATCTCCAAGCCCATCGGCATGATCGTGGTGCAGATGCGACACGACGACCGCCTGCAGGTCGCAGGCATGAAGTCCCTGCTCCTGGAGCCTGGATCCGATGCCCTCGTCAGGGGCAATATGAATGTCGAGGGAGCGCTGTAGGAACGGGTGCCACCAAGGCAGCCAGCCCTTCTCATTCGCGTGGGGCGATTCTCCGGTGTCGAAGAGGATCTGCCCATCCGGATGGCTGATGAGGTAGGTGTTGATCGGCAGCGGCTCGGTCCAATGACGATCACCGAAGATGGCTTTCGCGCGACGCAGCAACACCGGTCGGTCAGCGCTCTGCGTGAGTTGGCTCGGGCGGACGCGGATCTTGCCGGTTTCCAAGATGGACACGGTGATGCTCATAGTCAGTTCTCCTGGGACTACTGCTCAGCCTTGCGGGCTCCCATGGTGGGTGGCCTCGGCCTGGTTCATGGGGTTCTCGGGTCAATGAGGCCGCTCTCGTAGGCTGCGATGACGAGCTGCGCGCGGTCGTGTGCGGCGAGTTTGGTCATGATCCGGTTGAGGTGGGTCTTCGCGGTGTGTGGAGAGATGTTCAGTTGCGCTGCGATCACGTTGTTGTCGTGGCCCCGCGCGACGAGGATGAGCACCTCCCGTTCTCGCTCGGTAAGCGCCGCCACTGCTCCGAGGTCGGTGTCTGCTGTGCGCGAGGTGGGGAGCACATATCGGGTGATCAGGGCCCGGGTTGCGATGGGCGACAGCAGGGAGTCGCCTGCGGCGACGGCGTGGATCGCACGGGTGATCTCGTCGGGTTCGGCGCTTTTGCCGATGAATCCGCTCGCGCCGGCGCGGAGCGCGGCGACGATGAACTGGTCTTCTTCGAAGGTGGTCAGGATCAGCACTCTGGTGTCGGCCAGGCCCGGGTTGGCGCAGATCGCTTCGGTCGCGCCGATCCCGTCCAGGACGGGCATGCGGATGTCCATCAGGACGACGTCTGGTGGCGCGGACAGGCACTGGTCGATCGCCTCTCGCCCGTTGACGGCCTCGCCGATGACGGTCAGCGTGGGGTCGTCGCGGAGGATGCTGGTGATCGCTTTGCGGATGAGGGGCTGGTCGTCGACGACGAGCACACGGATCATTGGTCCTCCTGCTGGGTAAGGGGCAGCGTGGCCGACAACCGCCATCCGGCAAGGGCGGGCGTGGCGCTGATCTGGCCCCCAATCGCGGCTACGCGTTCGCGTAGTCCGATCAGTCCTAGCTGGGAGCCGCCGGCGACATCCTGGGTACGGGGACGCACGGGATTGGTCACGACGACCGTCAGAGTCATGTCGGCGACCGTGATGAGCACATGGGCTCGATGTTCCGCACCGTGCTTGTGCGCGTTGGTGAGTGCTTCCTGAATGATCCGGTAGGCGACGGTGTCTACGGCACCCGCGACGCGGTCGAGGGTGCCTTCGATGCGGACGTCGACCGCGAGTCCCGCCTCGCGGAAGGTTCCCAAGAGGTCATCGAGCTGCCCGAGGCCAGGCAGCGGCGCGGGGACCGGTTCATCCTCGTCGTGGGCACGGAGCATCGTCATGAGGCTTCCGATCTCGGCGAGCACCGTCTTCGATGCGGCTCGAATGATCTGGAGTGATTCCCGAGTCGCGTCCTCGTCACGACCGAGTGAGGAATTGGCGACACCGGCGTTGAGGCTGATCACCGCGATCTGGTGGGCGACAGCGTCATGCAGATCTCGGGCGATGCGCAGGCGTTCCTCGCTGACGCGTTGGCGTGCCTCGGCCTCGCGGGTGCGTTCAGCGGTCTCGGCGCGTTCGGTGATTGCTGCGAGCTGCTCTTGCCGGGAACGGACGCCGTCGCCGAACGCTGCGGCGAACGCGGTGGTGATCCCCGCCTGGTAAATACCAAGATCGAGGAGGGTCCATCCGGAGGCTGGCATAGTCGCGAGCATCATCGCGACCGATGCACCCACACCGACGCGCAGCGAGGTTGCACGGTCAGTGCGGTTGGACACGCCGAACATGCAAATCGCCACGGCCAGCATCCCGCCCGGCGCCGTTGTTCCGAGCAGGCTCGCCGCGGCGTAGAGGACGACGGCGGCCCCGAGGGTGGCGAGCGGGAAGCGACGCCGCACGAGAACGAGGAGCGCCGGAGCCAGCACCACAAGAAGCCCCAGAGCTCCTGTTGGTCGCATTTCGGGGATGGGCAACGGCAAGAATCCCGCGGCGACAATGACTGTGATGGCGATCGCATCCCCGGCCCATTCGCAGGCGCGGGCGGGCAGCAGCGTCCGCGACACTACCGTTGGGGTCGCCGAGTCCATACCTCCAGTCTGCCCGGTAGAGCTCGATGTGGCATCCACTTGCTGCGGCAGCCCGCATACCGCAGGTGGAGTACTGCGAGCAGGCTAGGTAAGTGTCTGCGTCGGGGCGATGTGTACAGGCTCGCGCGAAGGAAGACTGAACATGTGACATCACAAGGTTCAATATCAACACAGGCGCCCGCAGTCGTCTCGTCCGCCCCGCTCTTGTCGGTGCGAGATCTCGCGAAGACGTACGGGAAGGGCGAGAACCGATTCGACGCGCTGCGCGGGGTGAGCTTCGACATCCATGCCGGTGAAAGCCTCGCCATCGTCGGGAAGAGCGGATCGGGAAAGTCGACCCTCATGCATCTGCTCGCCCTCATGGACGAACCCACCTCCGGCACTATCGCGCTGGACGGAGACGACACCCGGATGCTGCGTGGGCACCGCCTGAACGCGATCCGTAACAAGACGTTCGGGTTCGTTTTCCAGCAGTTCTTCCTCACCTCTTCCCAGAGCGTGTTGGAGAACGTGATCCTGCCGCTGAAGATCGCCGGCGTCCCGCGTAGTGAACGCAAGCGCCGCGCGACCGGTGCGCTCGAGCAGCTTGGCCTTGCCGACAAGGCCAAGAACAAGGCGACGGATCTGTCTGGCGGAGAGAAGCAGCGCGCGGTGATCGCCCGCGCTCTGGTCAACAACCCGCGGATCATCTTCGCTGACGAACCTACTGGCAATCTCGACTCCCGCACCGGGCAGGTCGTGGAGGACATCCTGTTCACCCTCAACCGGGAGCACGGAATCACTTTGATCATCGTCACCCACGACGAGGACCTCGCTGCCCACTGCGATCGGAGAATCGCCATCCGTGACGGCCTCATCACCACTCCCGAGGAGGCCGCAGCATGAAGACCCTAGACCTGATCGGCACCGCCTTCGCGAACACGCTGCGCGCCAAGACCCGCAGCATCCTGACGATCCTCGCGATCTTCATCGGCGCCTTCACGCTCACTCTCACCAGCGGGCTCGGCACCGGCATCAACGCCTACATCAGCGACACCGTCACTGGGATCGGCGCGACTGGCACCATGACCGTCACCAAGACCAGCGAAACCCAGTCCCGGTTCGATGCGGCCGCGGGTGGCCCCGTCAAGTACGACCCCGACGCCATCTCCACCGGGCAGGTCGGCCCCGATCGTGTCGCGACGGTCACCGCCCTCACCCCCGCCGACCTGACCAGCCTGGCCGGGATCGACGGCGTCACCGACGTGCATGCCACCAAATCTGTCACGCTCGACTACATCCGCTTCGACGAGGGCACCCGGTACGTCGCGGCCATCACCACGATGATCCCCGGGCAGACGCTGCAACTCGCCGACGGTTCCGCACCCGACAACACCTCTGCCGAAGCTGAGTTGACTATTCCGGTCACTTATGTTGAACCGCTCGGCTTTGCCAGCGACGCTGAGGCGCTGGGCAGCACGCTCACGTTCGTCCTCACCGATGCTGAACGCACTCAGCAAACCGTCACGGCCACTATTGTCGGCGTCGCCGAGGAAGGCCTGGCGTCCCCGGCCGGCACGAGCCTCATGACCAACAACGCGCTCACCGATGAATTGTTCCAAGCGCAGGCGACCGGGCTTCCTTCCGACCAGGCCGACCGGTTCGCGCAGGCCACAATCTGGTTTGACGCCAACGCCACCGACACACAGATCGACGCGCTCAAAGGCCGCCTCGCCGACGCCGGCTACACCGGCACGACCGTCGAGGACACCCTCGGCGCCTTCACCACCGTCATCGACAGCATCGTGCTGGTACTCAACGCGTTCGCGATCATCGCGCTGCTCGCCGCCAGCTTCGGGATCGTGAACACCCTCTACATGTCGGTTCAGGAACGCACCCGCGAGATCGGCTTGATGAAGGCGATGGGCATGGGCTCCTGTCGGGTGTTCTCCCTGTTCAGCCTCGAAGCGATCGTCCTCGGCTTCCTCGGGTCCACCCTCGGGGTCTTGGTAGCGATGGCGACCGGCTCGCTGGTCAGCTCGGCCCTTGCCAACTCGCTACTCAGCGGGCTGCCCGGCCTCACTCTGATCGCGTTCGACCCGATCTCGATCGCGCTCATCATCGGGCTGGTCACTGCGATCGGCTTCGTGGCTGGAACTCTGCCCGCAGCACGCGCCGCGAACGCCGACCCGGTGAACTCCCTCCGCTACGAGTAGCCCCCTATAGGCGGGGATCGTCGCCCCCTGGGCTGGCGATCCCCGCCTCACACGACCGACCCGGAACACCACGCACGACCAGAAAGCGACAACCCCGCATCATGGCGAACACACCCACCTCGACGGCAACAGCAGGGCGAGTTCTCGCCGGCGTCCTCGCACTTGCCGCTGCGATCACGACCGTCAGCATCGGCCTGTCCGCCGGATGGCTCACCGGCATCGCACTCGCCTTCGGCGTCGTCGCCTACGCGGCGATGGCCATCGACATCCTCCTCGCACTGCGCCGCCCCCTGATCGAGCGACTCTTCGGCCCCCTCGACCGCGTCTACATCCTGCATCGCGCCATCGGGACCATCAGCATCGCGCTGATCGGGCTCCACCTGATCCTGATCAAGGTCGCAACGATCGTCGATCGTGGAGTGAATACCCAGGACAACCCCGGCCCCCCGTCCATCCTCGGCGTCCTCGGCCTGATCATCACCCTAATTTCCGTCGCGCTCGCGATAAGCACCCGCATGCCGTACGCGAGATGGCAGAAGATCCACATCGCCATCACCGCAGGTTTCGTCGTCCTCACGGCCCACGCCCTGGTCTCGCTCGCCTCGTGGGGGACCATGACCGGACCCGTGCTCGCGATGCTCGTGCTCTTCGCAGGGCTCGGCCTGGTCAGCCTCGCCATCCGACTCATCGACAAAGCCCGCGGCGGCATCCGCTACACCGTCACTGACGTCACCGCGCGCGAACGCTCCGTCGAAATCACACTCACCCCCGCAGCCAGCAAGACGATGCGTGCCCACAAAGCAGGACAATTCGTCTTCCTCACCGCGACCGTGAATGGCCACACCGAAACCCATCCGTTCACCCTCACCGCACCCGAGGGCACCGATCAGCTCAGTATCCTGATCCGCGACGCCGGCGACTGGACGCACGCAGCCCAGCAGGGCATCCGCCCCGGGGACACGATCGGCCTGGAAGGACCGTTCGGCGCCTTCACGCCCGCTCAGGTCCGCCCCGGGAGTCCCCAGGTGTGGATCGCCGCGGGATCCGGCATCGCTCCGTTCCTCGCCACGCTGCGCACCCCTCGCACGAGCGATGCCCAAAACGTGCATCTCATCTACATCGCTCGAAACCCCCTCGACGCACCTGCCTGGCAGGAGATCTCCTCCACGGCGGAAGCAGACCCCCGCCTCAGCCTCACCCCAGTCTTCACCGGACAAGGCCAGATTCTCGACAATGAGATGCTGACGGAGATGACGCGCTCCGCCGACCTCGGCAGCGCCTGGTTCGTCTGTGGTCCAGGCTCGCTGAAAGAAACCATCGTCCGCCACCTCAAGAATGAGGGCGTCTCGGACGATCTCGTCCACCTCGAAGAGTATTCGTGGCGGCAATCGCGCAGCAGTGCACTCATGGCTGAAACCCGCCGCTCCGGGCAGGCCGCGGGTGCCCGTTAGACTCAGTGACGACCCCGACCGGCGTCAACCCAAACCTCAAGAACTGCCGAACACCCGATCGCTTACGACTCATCGACCTGTTCGACCAGCATCGGGTCGACCCGTTCGTACCCATCGAAGACGTCGCCGGGACGGTCGGGGAACTGGTCACCGAAGGCAAGGTGCTGCCGACCCTCGCCGAACTCGGGATCGGGTTCGTCCCCTTCAGTCCCCTCGGCAATGGGTTCCGCACCGGCACCGTCGACACCACCACGACCTTCGCCGACGGCGACGTCCGCAGATCGCACGAGACTCCGGTTGAAGATACTGAGTACCGACCGCTACTGTTGGGCCTCCAGCAGCGGATCGAGGCGCTCGATGGCCTGCCTAACCCCAGCCACGAACCCGCCGCCGCCCTGGGCTGCGGCGATCCCGACCGCCATCGCGGTCAGCGGGCCGCCCGGCCGCGATGGGCCATGTGCCACCCGGCCGACCAGGTCGAGCACCTCGGGGGTGACCTCGGCCAACAGGCCTCGATCGACGCCGAGAGCCGCACAGACCTCGTCCAGCCACTCATTCATCTCGGTCATTTTCTTCTGTTCATTCATCGGATCCTCCAGTTTTAGACCAATTTTCAATATGGCACACTGGACGGAACCCATCGGCAAGGAGGCGGAAAGTGACGGCGGATCCAGACTCCGCGGCGCCGCAGGCCCAGCCAATCACCGACGGCCCGCTGGTCGATCGCTACGGCAGAGTCGCTCGCGACCTGCGCGTCTCGCTCACCGACCGCTGCAACCTGCGCTGCACATACTGCATGCCCGACGACCCGGACGCGTGGTTGCCCGACGAGACCCTGTTGACCGACGAAGAACTCGCCCGCCTGATCGAGATCTCGATCAACCATCTGGGCATCACCAACGTGCGTTTCACCGGCGGCGAACCGCTGCTGCGGCGCAGCCTCGAGCAACTGATCAGCGCCACCGCCCAGTTACGGACGCAAGCCGGTGAGACGCCCGGCATCTCCATGACTACCAACGCGCTGGGCTTGGCGCACCGCGCCCAGAAGCTCGCGGACGCTGGCCTGCAGCGCATCAACGTCTCGCTCGACACCATGAACCCCGACCACTTCGAGCAGATCACCAAACGTCGCCGGCTGCCGGCCGTGGTCGCCGGGCTGGCGGCGGCGAAGGCTGCCGGTCTCATACCGGTCAAGGTGAACGCGGTGCCGCAGACAGCCCACTTCGTCACCGACGCCCCCGAGCTGCTGCGGTTCTGCCTGTCGAACGGCTACCGGTTGCGCTTCATCGAGCACATGCCGTTGGGCGGCTCGGTCTCCTGGCAACGCAACGCCATCGTGACCCGCAAGCAGCTGTTGGAAGCCATGACCAGCGCCGGGGCCCAACTTTCGGCACCCGAGGACGCCCGCGGCGCGTCCCCGGCCGAGTTGTGGGAAGTCGAATGGGACGGGCTGAGCGGCGATGTCGGCATCATCGCGTCGGTGACCGCGCCGTTCTGCGCGGCCTGCGATCGTACCCGGCTGACTTCCGACGGCCAGATCCGCACCTGCCTTTTCGACCAGGTCGAGACCGACCTGCGAACCCCGTTGCGCGCCGGCGCAAGCGATGAGGAACTCGCGGAGTTGTGGAAGCGGGCCACCTGGCGCAAACCACGTGCCCACGGCATCGACCACGACGGCTTCGCGCGTCCCTCCCGTCCGATGTCCGCCATTGGCGGCTGACCGAGAGGATCAAGGTTGACCATCAACGAAACCACCACCTGCTCCGTGCGCTTCTACGCCGGGGCGGCAGAGGCCGCGGGCGCCGATGCGGTCACGGTTGAACTGCCTGCCGGGAGCAGTCTGGCCGACCTGGTGACCCGGCTCGGTGCCGACGACCAGCGGCTGGCCGAGGTGCTCGGCGTTTGTACCCTGCTGCTGGAAGGTCAGGCGGCACCCAGCCATACCGTGCTGCCGGAGGGCCCAGCGGCCGTCGACGTGCTGCCGCCTTTCGCTGGCGGCTGAGGAGGACCAATGACCACGCAGGTGGTATTCGCTGAGGTCACCGAAAGTCAACTGGACGCCGCGGCGCTGTCGGCACAAGTCGGTCACGAAGCTGCGGGGGCGGTGATCACCTTCAGTGGGGTGGTGCGCAACCACGACGTCGGCCAAGCGGTCGACTCGATCGAGTACAGCTCGCACCCGCAGGCCGCCGCGATCATCGCCCAGCTCGCCGCCGAAACAGCCGTCCGGGACGGCGTGCATGGCGTCGGCATCGCGCACCGCGTCGGCCACCTGCGCGTCGGTGACGTGGCGCTGGTCGCCGTGGTCGCCGCCGAGCACCGGAGTCAAGGTTTCGGTGCGGTGATCGACCTTGTCGATGAGGTCAAGAAGCGGCTGCCGGTCTGGAAGAAGCAGCACTTCACCGACGGCCACACCGAATGGACCGGCCTGTGAGGACGCTGCGGCTGCCGCTCGGGCGTCCGGTCGAACCCGTGACGCCGCAATGGTCGGCTCGGCATCGCCGCAGCACACTGGTCGAAGGCATCGGGGACGAGGGCCTCGCGCGCCTGCAGGCCGCTCGCGTACTCGTCGTCGGCGCGGGTGGGCTCGGTTCGCCGGTCCTGATGTATCTCGCAGCGACCGGGGTCGGCACGATCGGTATCAGCGATGCCGATGCCGTCGAGGAGACCAATCTGCAGCGCCAGATCATCCACGGCGAGGCCGACGTCGGCGTCGCCAAGACCGAGTCGGCCGCCCGACGACTGCACGCCCTGAACTCCGCACTCGAGGTCCGGACGCACGGCTGGGCCACCGGCGAACTGCTTGATGCGGTGGCTGATGATTACGACCTGGTGCTGGACTGCTGCGATTCCTTCGACGCCAAGTACCTGCTGGGTGACTGGTGCGCGGCACGCAACATGCCGCTGGTCTGGGGATCGGTTGTCGCGATGAGCTGGCAGGTTTCGGTCTTCTGGACCACCCCACCGGACGGCGGGCCGGGCGTCCGGCTGCGCGACCTCTACCCCAACCAGCCCGCGCCCGGCGCCACCCCGTCGTCGCTGCAGGTCGGCGTCCTGGGCCCGGTGGTCGGGCAGACGGCCAGCACCATGGCGACCGAGGCGGTGAAGCTGATCTGTGGCTTCGGCGCCCCGCTCTTCGGACGCGTCGAGATCGCGGACGCGCGGGTGGGACGCCACGACATCGTGACCTTCGCGCCACGCGCCGTGACAGGATCGTAGGCAAGTACCAGCTAGGAGTCACCCGATGAGCACGCCCATGAGTGTCGAGCAGTACCGCGACCTGATCCTGCAAGATGTCGCGGCGTTGCCGTCGGCGCAGTTGCCGTTGGCCCAGTGCCTCGGGCTGACCACGACTGCCACGGTGACGGCGCATGTCGCGGTGCCGCCGTTCACCAACTCCGCGATGGACGGCTTCGCGGTGCACGCCGAGGATGTGGCGTCGGCAAGCCCGGACAACCCGATCAGGTTGCAGGTCATCGGCGAGGTGCCGGCCGGCGCGGTTAGCGATGAGTGGGTCGGCAACGGGCAGGCCGTGCGTGTGATGACCGGCGCGGCGGTGCCCGGCGGGGCGAATGCGGTGGTGCCCGTGGAACAGACCGACCAGCAGCCCGGTGCCGCGCCGCTACCCGACGAGATCCGGGTCAATGGGGCGGTGGGCGAGCAGGCGAACATCCGGCTGGCGGGTGAGGACCTCGCCGAGGGCGATCTGGTGCTGGCGGCCGGCGTCCTGCTCGACGCCACCTCGGTGGCGGCGGCCGCCGCCACCGGGCACGGCACCTTGTGGGTCATCGGCAAGCCACGGGTCGCGATCATCGCCACCGGCTCGGAACTGGTCGCCCCCGGGCAGCCGCTCGATCGCGGGCAGATCCACGATTCCAACTCGATCATGCTCTTCGGCCTGGCCCAGGAGGCGGGGGCCAACCCGGTCAGCGTCAGCCGCTGTTCGGACACCCCCGCCGAACTCGACCAGGCGATCGCCGAGGCGGTTCGCACCGCCGACGTCGTGATCACCACCGGTGGGGTCTCGGTGGGCACCCACGACGTGGTCAAGAACTCGGCGCTGGCCGACGTGCTGAGCTTCGTGCGGGTCGCGATGCAGCCGGGCAAGCCGCAGGGCCACGGCGTGCTGACCAGCCCCGATGGACGGCGGGTGCCGATCGTGACATTGCCGGGCAATCCGGTGAGCGTCTTCGTCAGCTGGCATTG
>CALMKG010000244.1 GCA_937867175.1 uncultured Propionibacterium sp.
GGCATCCCAGCCAAGGCCCATGCGGACGTGCCTGCGCGTCGACCCCGACGTACTGGACAGCGGGACGCTCTGACCCTTGGTCAGCGAGACGGTCATAGCAACCTCCTGGTGGTGCGCCCCGAGTGCCTGCACCGATACGAACTGATGTGACGAGTTCCGGCGGCACAACCTTATTGCATCGCGCGTGGGGGCGGTTGGGGACCCGGCTAGATTTACATACACTGGATAGGTTTGGCGGCAGGAGCGTCACATGCGGGTCTTCGGAACAGAGATCCTCGCGTCCGGTGCGACTCCTTGCGCCGTGTGCGGTGGACGGCTGCATGGCGCCGTCTTCCAGTTCCCGGACGGCCGCGTCTGGTGCGTCCGCCACGCAAGCGACCCTCGGTGCGGTGGCTGCACCATTCCCCTCAGCCCGGTCCGGCGCAGCAGCGGACTCTGCGCTGGTTGTGCAGGCACCGCCGTACGCCGGAGTCGCGATGTGGTACCGGTCAAGGAGAAGCTCAAGCGGCACATGGCTCAGCACGACATCGCTGTCACCACGCCGACCAAGATCCAACTCGTCGAGTCGTCAGCAGTGATGTCCGGCGACCCGCACGTTCTCGGGACAACGCGCTGGACTCGGCGCGCTCAATACGGAGTTGCAGGACCGATCACAATCCAAGTCCTCAGAGGTCTCCCATTGGCGCAGTTCCGACACGTCATGGGGCACGAGTTCGCGCACGCGGCGATGGTTGGTAGTTCAGGGATGGTGTCGCTGGGGCCCCGGTTGATAGAAGGCTTCGCGGAGGCGCTGGCGCTCGTACATCTGCGTCTCGCGCAGGATGCTGGCCTCAATGTCATCGAGACGTCGATGCTCAACAACCCTGACCCGATCTACGGCGGTGGTCTGCGGCTCGTCCTACCTGCCGTGGAACAGCACGGTCTGCTCACGGTGTTGGAGGCGCTCCAGTTGAACCGCCCTCGCGATGTCGGGCTACCGCGCAAGTGAGATCAGGTGCCCTGGTGGCTGCCGGGATCGCCGTTCAGCTTCTGTCGGCATGCAGTGCCGAGCGTTCAGCCGAGTCTCCTTATGATGCTGCGACTCCCCTGACAAGTCAGGCCGAAAGTAGAGAGGCATTGGCGGCCCTTCCCACAATGGTTCGCAGAGATGATGAGAACCCCTACCGGAGGGAGTCCTTTGGTCGCACTTGGTATGACGTTGACGGCAACGGATGCAATCAACGCGATGACGTTCTCCTGCGCGACGCAGTACCAGGGACGGTGCTTTCAGTTCGCCAAGGTGTGTGTCCCCACGATGTGCTGGCAGGCACGTGGGTCGATCCATACACCGGCGCGTCCTTGACTTTCGTTGACCTCAAGGAGCCGGCACAAGCGCAAGCAATCCAGATCGACCACGTGGTTCCGCTCGCCGAAGCATGGGTATCGGGTGCATCGACGTGGAACGACGAACAGCGGGAGCGATTCGCCAACGATCTTGATTCTCTTCTGGCCGTTGATGGTCCGACAAATGCGAGCAAAGGGGCACATGATCCTGCCTCGTGGCGGCCGAGGAAGAGATTTCAGTGCAACTACGCGGCGCGATGGATAGCCGTCAAGTCAGCGTGGCGTCTGGGTGTCGATGCCAGCGAGCGTGGCGCACTCAGCGAGATGTTGGAGCTGTGTGGCTCCTCGGCACCTAGCCGTTGAGATGAGCTTCGATGGCGGCCGCGACGCCAGCCTGTCGATGTGCGCCTACGGACACGATCTGAACCTGCTCCACTGCCGTCTTGATGGCCATGATTCCTTCGATGGCCGCGTCGACTGCATCGTCGAGAGGCCAGCCGTAGACGCCGGTGCTGACTAGCGGGAAAGCAACGGTCGCTGCGCCCAGCTCATCGGCAACCGACATTGCATTCCGGTAGCAGGAGACCAACTGCTTCCTCTCGCCAAGCCCGTGAATCGGCCCAACGACATGCACGACCCAGCGCGCCGGGAGGTCACCAGCCGTCGTCCACCCCGCCTCTCCGGTAGGTAGTCCGTTGGGAAAGCGGCGAATGCAGTCTTCCAAGATGGTTGGCCCTCCAGCGCGGTGAATGGCTCCGTCAACGCCTCCACCGCCCCGCATCCTGTTGTTCGCGGCGTTGACGATCACATCGACGCCCAGAACTGTGATGTCGCCCTCGATGGCGATGACGTTCACAGTTGAGAGCCGGTGATGGTTGGAAGCGCGAATCTGTCCGCAAGCTCATTCCACAGCCTCGCAGCTTCGTCCTTGTGCGGATGTGACTGTGTACTGAGGTCGGTCGCGGCGGCAAGTTCGCTTGACGAGTTGTCACAAGGTGACTCGCGAGCGGCGTCGGCGAAGGCGGCATCCGCTTGAGCCG
>CALMKG010000245.1 GCA_937867175.1 uncultured Propionibacterium sp.
GCCAGTCAATTGGCCGATCACAGCAGGAGGTCGTCATCGGAGAACGTTTCTTCGTCATTCTCATTGCTCAATGCCCGACGTGGCGAAGTTGTCGGCACATCGGCGAACGCCACGTGCACTGCCGCGGCTCCATTGATGGGCGTCTGCTCGAGGGGGAGACAGGGGGGCGTCGTGGATGCGCCGGCCGGTTCGGTAGCAAACAGGCGGGTCGACACTGGCGTGCCAAATACCTGTTGGGGCAACTGGTGGATGCCGGGAACGATGCTGGTCGGCCGAAGTACCTCTCCCAAGAACGTTGCGACGGTCTGACCGCTGGGGGTATCCACTCGGTTGGCGGGGGTCACCAACCCGTCGAGAATGCGCTCAGATACTCTGTCGATCTCGGTCTGGCGCCACTCATCCCAGATCGCCCCGGTAACCAGGTCGCGGGCCAACCTGTGCAGGACGCCTTCGGGCAGGCCGAGGTCCGCGCAGAGTTCGGTGACCGCGTCCTGGTAGTCCGAGTCGGTGTAGTGGGCGAGACATGCTGAGGTGAGGGACGCGATCATGGCCGAGCGCCACCCGATTTCCGTAGACGCCTTCGCGAACAGCAGTGGCTCAAAGTTGACGTGGATGGCCGGTTCGGCCGTCTGCAGAGAGGCTGGAACTTCGGGATCCGCTGGCGGCTCGACGAGGGGCTCATTGATGGAGCGCTGGTGCAGTTGGCGGAAGATTGTCCACCACAACCCGAAGATCCTCGCCACATGATCCAGCCGACCTGCTTCGGCGTAGGCCGTCAGCGCACGATCGGTCAGACAACGTCTGATCCTTGAGCTGTTCTCAGCCGCGAGGAGTTGGTCACGGACAGCATCGGCGAGCCCGCCGACGCCGAACAAGACCAGCGGCACCCCGATGAACCAGCCAAGAGCGTACCCCAAGGCACCGGGAAGTGGTGACCCCACCAGCTGGATTGACAACGCGTTGATCTGGTCACCCAAGATCGAGAACAGAGCGGTCCAACCTGCGATGACTGCCAGACCGGCCAGTACGAGCGCGATTGCTCGTCTGCGCGCTCGACTGATGTCGGGAGTCCACGGCGTGATCGCAAGCTCGCGCCAGCGGTCGCCGTCCTGCCGGGCCAGCAGGCTGTCCCGGAGCACGTCCCGAAAGACTCGGTCGACAAGACGCAGTGGCGGAGCTGCCGGCTCGGACTTGCATTCCTCGCGCGACTTCTGCCACAGCTCCCTGAGCTGGGTGGCCTGACGGTCTCGAATCGACTCGTCCCGAGTGTTGATGTCGCCGATCGCCTTGGCATTGCGGCGTTGCTCCGCGTCGATCTCGAACGGTGCCGGGCCGGCCTTGAGGCGCTCAGTTACGTCGGCGACTGCCGATTCGCCGATGGGCAGGGGCGGGCAGGTCTGGAACGGCGGATACGCTTCGAGCAACTCGCGCGGATAGTTGCAGGCCTGATAAGCCGGGTCGGGGTCCACTAGCTCAGGCTGCAGTACCAATTCACGGTCCACCCAATTGGGTCGCTGGAAGCCGGGCGGTGGGGCGCCGCCATCCACCACGCTGGTGATCAACCGGAAGACTGTGCGCCAAACCTCTGCCGAGGGCCGAGCGCCCTCCTTGGCGCCTGCTTTCGCCAAGTCTTGGGTCTGCCAATCGTCTTGTTCTGCCAGATCAGCCTGTTTGCGGGCCAGGGCTTCGATCGGTTCTTGGCTCACCAGTTGGGTCAGTGCCAGTCCCCAACCGTTCAGCGGCACCGGCACTTCGGCGGCCAACTCCTGGCCGCAGATCACGGGTGGCGGCGTTGTGTATCGCAGCGCACCGTCAGATGCCGACTCCAGCCAGGCCACGCAGTCGTCCACCACTTGGCTGGGCTTGAGTGGACGCCCGAAGTGCTGTGGGGCAATATCTGCCGCATCAAACGTCGGCAACTGCTCGTCCAGGTAGCGCGCGGCGGCAAGTCGAGCTCGACGACCTCCGCCGACGTGGCGGCTGAACACATGGACGAAACGGGGCCGGCTCCTGGCTTCCGACGCAGCAATCTCGGCGGTGCCGCCCAGCACACCGGCCAGTGCAGCTGCCGTGTGGAGGGCGACCGCGTCCTTGACGAGCGTCCAGCCGGAGTCAGGTTGATCAACCTCGGGATGGTCTTGGGTGGCGATGAGGTACTGATCCCATCCCTGGACCGCATCCGGCACGAACACCTGCCCGACAAATGCGGGATTGATGACGTCGATCCTGACCCGGGACGTGATCGAGGGGAAGACCCGCTGCAGGAATTCCTCGATGCTGGCCAGACCGGCAGCGGCGTCGGATTCGGGCGAGCGCAGCCAAAGCGCCACCACGGAGTTCGTCGACTCCAAGTGGGCGAGGTAGTCCATCAGGCGTTGTTGTTGACCTCCCCGGCCCGGCTCCACCCGTCGAGCATCGACGGTCTGCCACTGCTCTAGTGACAGACCGTCGGCCACGGTCTCTGCATCCACCCACGCGAAACCGGCCAGCAGGCCCGCGCGCGACCAAGTGTCGACCCGGGGGAAGAGAGCGGCGGGCCCAATGACGAGCTTGGCCTGGCCGGTCACAGCAAGTCGTCGTTCTCGCCGTCGTAGACGCCCGTTGCGCTCGCCTTCAGCGCAGTCAACGCCTCAATCACCTCGGCGAAGAGTTCGTGCCTGGGGCTGGTCTGCGCGACCGAGGGGTCAGTGAGACTGTCCTCTTGGGACTTTCGGGTGTAGTTCACCACCAACTTCTCACATGTCTGGGTTAGGTCACGACTCCGGTCGGTGCTGGCAGGGCAGTAGGCACGTTCTGGGTCGACGATGCCCTTCCCAGTGCTTACCCAGCGGCGCAGCGGATCCCGCTCTGTGCCGAGGGTTTCACCTAGTTCGATGAGGACTTGGAAGGGTTGTAGGGGGGTCAGTGTGTGGGCGTGGAACGCTTCGATCATCTGCAGCGGCAATGCCTCGACCAGATTGGCCACGTGGTCGCTCCAAGTGGTGGGTCGCACCCCTCGAACGCTCATCTGGGCCCACGAACCTCCGTTGTTGCCGGGGACGAAGACCTCAAAGTAGCGGCCCTCGGGCAGCGAGACGAAGGCCGCCCGTCCCAAGAACCGGGCCATGAACCAGCCGCGTAGCAGGCAGGCCAACGAATTGGGACTCAGCGGAACCCACTCAGGCAGCGGACCCGTGCGCCGCCACAACCAGAAGTCCGGATTGTCACGTCCAGCCATCCACTGGGCGCTGATGGGCTCCATGACGCTGGCGAACTCAAGTGGATGGTACGGGTTGTCGAGCGCAGTGAGGATCGTGGCACCCCGGGTCGATTCGGTGGTAAAGCTGGGGACTGCGCCCGGGCCGATGACTGCAGCGGTCACGTCTTCCAGACGGGTTCGCAGTTCCTGCAACGAGTCCGGCACCCCTAGCGGTGACATCCTGAGCCACAGTGCGGGATTGTCCTGGTTGTGGATGGCCTGAACCAACGTGGCATCCAGCTTGGCAAGCGGCGCGGCAACCTTGAGTGCAGCCGCGTATCGGTTGACCAGCCGGTCCTGACGGCTCAACGATTCTGAATCTGACAAGTTGGAATGGGCGAGGTACTCGGCCAAGTCCTCGCTCAGGTGGCGACCCACCTGCTTGCGATCGTCATGGAGCCAGGCGTAGACACGCTGCTCGAGGTCTGCCATCGCGAAGGCAGTCTTGATCTGGGCACGCGCGGGGGTGCGCTTCGCGTCGACAGCGGGAACCCAAACTCGCTCGTAGGTCGCGGGATCTTTCACCGGCTGGCCGAGCGGGCCGAGCCGCTGGGCCCGGATGACCTGGCTGACAACTTCTTCGATGGCGTTGTGAAGCCCTTCGCCGCTTGCCACGTCCACATCCTCGCCCGCGGAGTAGCCGACCTGCTCCACGAACATCTGTGGGAAGGCATCGATGTCGTCCAGCGGGTATTCCACGCGCGATGGGCGCAGGTGCTCCGGCACACCCTCGCTGGTGGGCATGCGATTCAAGGGCGAGCGGCGCTGGGCGGGGCGGGCTTGTGCGCGCAGGAGTTCATCGGCGTTGGTGAGGGCACGCCGCCACGGCTTGAGCAGGTTCTCCACCAGGTCGGTGAAGACCTCGGCCACCTCCGACAGGGTCTCGACCTTGATCTCGCTTTCGAGAATCTGCCGACTCTGCTTGGCGATGAGTGACAGGAGCGGATCGCCAGCCCGGACGTTCTTCTCGTCCGCCGCTGTGCCGGAGTTGAGGAACTGCTGACGACTGCGCAGCTTCTCCGTCTCTCTCTTCAGGTCCACATTCTCGATCTCGACGATGCCGCGCTGGCTGTGTGCGATCAGCCGATCAACCAGCTCCCTGGTAACGGGTAGACCCTCTTTTGCTGCGGTCGCGATGATGTTGTCCCGGAGCGTGTCGGCGACCTTGGCGGACCAAACCGGCACGCGAGAGGCTCTGGCGGCACGTGCCTTGGCAAGGATGCCGGTCTCGGCCTCTTTGTTG
>CALMKG010000246.1 GCA_937867175.1 uncultured Propionibacterium sp.
TGGTGCTGATCTTCTTCTGCCTGCAACTGATCACCGGCCTCATCCACCGCGACCCCACCGCCCTCACCCGCGCCGCCCTCGGAGCCGCGAAAAGCATCCTCGGCTCGTTCGTAGCCATCGGCCTCACCGGGCTGTTGCTGGAGATCACGGATCAGCTCGCGGTCGGGATCGTGCAGGCCACGGGGAACACGATGGAATCCATTGGCGACCGCATCACCCTGCTCGCAGCGGGGTTCGCGGGGATTAACATCGCCGCCCCCGGTGTCGGGGCGATCGTCACGATCTTCCTCGCCGGCCTCGCCATCAGCGCGGCTGCGATCGTGTGGTTCTCGCTCCTGATCCGCAAAGCGCTGCTGCTGGTGGCGATCGTGTTCGCCCCGATTGCTCTCGCCGGGTTCTCGTGGGATGCCACCAAGGGGTGGTTCGGGAAATGGGCGACGTTCGTGATTGCCTTGATCCTGTCGAAGCTGGTGCTGGTGGTGATCTTCCTCGTCGCGATCACCCAGGTCTCTGCTCCGATTGAGCTTGATCTGGCGTCGATCAGCGACCCCATCGCGGGTGTGGTGTTGATGTTCATCGCTGCGTTCGCCCCGTACATGACGTACAAGTTCGTCACGTTCATCGGCTTCGATATGTACCACTCGATGAGCGCGGAACAAGAAGCCAAGTCCGCCGTCAACCGCCCCGTCCCCGTGTCGTCACCGCCGAAGACGGACGGGGCGAAGAAGGTGCTCGACGGCGCGGGAGATAAGGGCGGTGGTGCGGCACCATCCGGTGGAGGCACACAGTCTGCAACGACTGCTACGCCCGCTGCAGGAGGGGGTGCAGCGGCAGGTGGTGGTTCCGGTGCCGCGGCCGGTGCGGGCGGCGGGAGCTCGGGCGGCGGTGCTGGCGCAGCCGGTGCCGGAGCTGGCGGGGCTACTGCTGCTGCGGGGCCTGCGGCAGCGGTCGTCGTTGGGGCTCAGGTGGTGGGTGCGGCAGCGACCGCGGGGCCAAAACTTGGCGGCAAGGTCGGTGATGCTGCGGAAGGGCACGCGGCAGGGGCCGGTGAGACCGTGCAACCCGCACCACCACCGCCCGCACCGAGTCACACGCCGACCGCACCATCGGCACGACCGGCACCATCGCCGCCGCCTGCGCCGTCGCCGAAGCCGTCTGCCGAGAAGGAGTAAGAACTGATGTCGACTCAACAGAACACGAGCAGTGCAGGGTTCGGGTTGCGGGCGGTGCAGTTCTCCCGCCTCACCCGCCGCGGCATCCTCCTCGGCCTCTCCCTCCCGCAACTCATCGTCCTCGCCACAGGTGTCCTCTCCATCGTCGGTGCCCTCTACGCCGGCGGCGGGATACTGCTGGCCTGGACCACACCCATCTGGCTCCTCTCCGCCGTTCTCGCCTGGACCCCGGTCGGGGGCCGGAAACTCATCGAATGGGCGCCCGTCACCTTCCGGTGGGCGGCGCGCACGCAGGCGCGGCAGACGGTGTTCCGGCGGAGCGTCGTGAAGCCTCGCCCTGCGGGCACGCTCGCCCTTCCGGGTGATGCGGCGTCGCTGCGGGAGTGGGAGGACCCGGAGACGGGTGCAGCGATGATCCACGACCCCCATCACCAGACCCTCACCGCGATCGTCGGCGTCTCACATCCCGCGTTCGTGCTCCTCGACCCCGGCGAGCAGGAACGCCGCGTCGCCACCTGGGGTCGGGTACTCGCCACCACCTGCCGGTCCGGGCGGATCGCCCGCCTGCAAGTGTGCGAACGCACCCTTCCCGATGGGGGTTCCGGGCTGGTCGAATGGTGGCAACGCCACGGCACCGATGACGGCTCCTGGACCTCCACCGTGTACCGGGAACTCATCGACCGTGCCGGTCCCGCCGGGGAACGCCACGCCACCACCATCAGCCTCGCCCTCGACCTCAAAGCCTCAGCCCGCCAAGTACGCACCAACGGCGGCGGCATCAAAGGTGCCGCCGCCGTCCTCCGGCGGGAGATGACGACGCTCGTGACGGCGTTGCGGGCGGCGGAGCTCACGATCACCGGGTGGCTCACCCCCGCACAGGTCGCGGTGATCCTCCGCGCCGCCTACGACCCCGCTACCGCCGCGATCCTTGAACGGAATAGCGACATCGGGCGCTCCCTTGCGACTGCGGGACCGGTCGCGGTCACCGAGTCGTGGGATCGGCTCAGGTCGGATTCCGCGCACCATGCGGTGCTGTGGGTGTCGGAGTGGCCGCGGTCGCAGGTGTATCCGGGGTTCCTCGCCCCGGTGTTGTTGTCGTCGGGGATTCAACGTTCTTTCTCGCTGGTGTGCACGCCGATCCGGTCGGATCAGGCAGCTCGTGACATCAGGAAGAAGAAGACCGAACTGATCTCGGACGCTGCGCAGCGGCAGAAGATGGGACAGATCGAAGACGCCTCCCAAACCGCCGAATACGGTGACGTACTCCAACAAGAAGCCGACCTCACCGCCGGCCACGGCGTCCTCCGCTACACCGGCCTCATCAGCATCTCCGCCCCAACCCCGGAAGAACTCGACACCGCGGTCGCCGCAATCGAACAGGCCGCCATCCAAGCCTCCTGCGAGACCCGGCGCCTGGTCGGGCAGCAGGCACAAGCCTTCACTGTCGCAGCGTTGCCGCTGTGCCGCACCGTCTGAACGACAGGAGCCCGTCATGTCGACCTTCCAGAACCCGACCGTGGACGCCGCCGAAGCGTCCGAAGCGCTCCGTGGGCTCGCACACGCCTCCCGGGTGTTCGAGGACCCCGCCGACACCTATGCCGTGCTCGGTGATCTGCTTGCTGGGGTGCGCTCCCTCCGGCAAGTGCTCGACCAGCTCGCCACCGCCCACCTCAAGCACCGGGTGCGCGCGCACGACGACGCCGGGGATCAGACCGCCGGTGCGACCGACGCTCTCGCCGCGACCGCTGAGCTGCAGCAGGCCGCGGCGTTGCTGGACGGGGTACACGACCGGGTGGATACGGCAATGGCTGCCTCGGGGCGGATCTCCTGGTATCCCGCCCCTACAGCACCGGGGCCGGTGTCGCGGTGGGTGAGCGTCGTGTTCTTGGAAGGCCAGGACGCCGACGAGGTGCTGACGATCATCGACCGCGACGGCGCTGATACCGCTATCGAGCACCTGGCCGGGTTCGACATGGGCGAAGAGACCACACAGGCTGCACTCGTCAACGGGTACGTCTACGACACCATCCCCACCGGCCCCCTCGACCGCACCACCACCACAGGTACTTACACGCTGACGTACAACCATGACCACGGGCACGTCTCCCTACACCGCGCACACCCGGAGGCTCAGGAACCGACCGCTGAGGCTCCGACACCGAGGCGGGCACCAGCACAGTCGCGGGCACGTCGGCCGGCCCCACGGGTTGAGGAGGATGATGACTGGTTCGCGCCGTCGCAGTCGCAGTCGTCGTCGGTGTCTCGGGGGCGGGCGCTGTGAGCGAGCCCCAGAAGCTCCATACAGCGGCGTTGGTCAAACCGGCCGGGGAACGCCGCCGACAGCGGAAAGTGCGGAAGCACGCCGCTGCGAAGATCGAGACCAACGCCCGCAGAGCCGAGCAGACAGCGGAGCGTGAACGGGTCGCGGCCGAGCGTGCCGAACGCCGCAACACCACCTACCTGCCCGCCGCCGGCGAACCAGGCGCGGCAGCGCTGCGAACACCGGGGCGGTTGCGGTTGCCGCGGCACCAGGACACGTCCGCGACACTCGCGGGCGCGTACCCGTTCCTTGCCGAAGGTGGCCTCGGCGCCGACGGCGTGTTCATCGGCCAAGATCTGTACTCGGGCGGATCGTTCGTCTACGACCCCTGGACCCTGTACGCCCGTGGTGTCATCACCGCACCCAACATCGTCCTGGCCGGGATCGTCGGCTCCGGGAAGTCCTCACTCGCCAAGAGCCTCTACACGAGGTCGATCCCGTTTGGTCGTCGCGTGTATGTGCCTGGGGATCCGAAGGGTGAGCATACGGCGGTTGCGGAGGCGGTTGGTGGGCGGGCGATCGTCCTCGGGCATGGGCTTCGCAACCGGCTCAATCCGCTTGATGAGGGCCACCGCCCGTCTGGGGTGAGTGATGTGGAATGGGCGGCGCAAGTCGCGTCGCGGCGCCGTGAACTTATCGGTGCGCTCGCAGAGACTGTGCTGGACCGGGTGTTGTCGCCGTTGGAGCACACCGCGATCGACCTCGCTCTGAGAGATACCGTCCGTTCCAGCGACGTGCCAATCTTGCCGATGGTGGTCGACCGCATCCTCGGCCCCGACTCTGCGACCGACACGGATGGCCGGCTGGCGGAGGATGGCCGGCTCGTCGGCCACGCCCTCCGCCGTCTCGTGGCGGGTGATCTTGCGGGGTTGTTCGATGGGCCGTCGACGGTCAGGTTCGACTCGTCACTGCCGATGGTGAGTTTGGACTTGTCGCGCGTGGCGGAGAACAGCACGTTGATTTCGGTGTTGATGACCTGCTCCAGCGCGTGGATGGAGTCGGCGCTGATGGACCCGAACGGTGGGCACCGGTGGGTGATCTACGACGAAGCCTGGCGACTCATGGCCTACCCAGCGCTCCTGCGCCGCATGGACGCGCAATGGCGGTTGGCGCGGCATTACGGGATCGCGAACATGCTGATTTTCCACAAGCTCACCGACCTCGACAACGTCGGCGACTCCGGCTCCGCGATGCGCGCCCTCGCGAACAGCCTGTTGGCGAATGCGGAGACGAGGATCATCTACCGGCAAGAACCCGACCAGCTCGGAGCCACCGCCGCAGCCCTTGGACTCACGGGCACCGAACAGAAACTCCTCCCCGGGCTTGGCACCGGGCAAGGACTCTGGCGCATCAAAGAACGTTCCTTCGTCGTCCAGCACCAACTCCACCCCGCCGAGCTCGCAGCATTCGACACGACCGCGAGGATGAAGGGCTAAATGCTTAGGTTCAGGATTTCTGAACCTTGATTCCGCGTGATTCGGCGAGTCTCAGCTGATTGGTGGGGCGTTGTGAGGGTGTAAGTTCCGGCGCCCTCCGATCCTCTCGTGATGACTGTTTCGGCGTGCTGGTTCGTACCTATCCCTCGATTGATTCACCATGAACGAGGGAGCAGCACTAATGGATACGATCAACGAGCTGGCAGCAGATGAGCGCACAGCGAGGATCATCCTCGCGGTCGCGTCCGAACCAGGTGACGCGGTGACGGGGCGGATGATCCGCACCGTCGGCGCATCCGAGACCATCGCCCGCGTCCTCGCCGATGAAGTCCCACCCCGGCCGGATGGTGACACCTGGCAGCGGCGCCTCGCACCACGCATCGACCTCGCGCAGACGCGACGGGTGCTTGCTGAGACGGAGCGGCCTGGGATGCGGGTGTTGATCCCTGGCGATGCTGAATGGCCTGCCGGGGTCGACGCGCTCGGTGATGGTGCACCGGTGGCGTTGTGGGCGAAAGGTGACATCGGGCTGCTGAGCCGGCCGGTGTGGGATCGCCTCACCGTCACCGGGGCCAGGGCGTCCACCGCTTACGGGGAGCACGTCACGACGGAGTTGGTGCAGTCGGCGGTCGCCGACTCCCGTGTGGTGTTTTCGGGCGGCGCGTATGGGATCGATGGTGCCGCACACCGTGCCGCACTCGCCTCCGATGGTTCAACGGTCGCGGTGCTCGCAGGCGGCCTGGATCGGCCGTACCCCGTGGGGCATGCTGATCTCTTTACTCGTGTCGGCAAGGACGGGCTGTTGCTCTCGGAATTGCCGCCGGGTGCGGCTCCGACGAAGTGGCGGTTCCTGCAACGCGGCCGGCTTCTCGCCGCGCTCTCCGGGAGCGTCCTCATCGCGGAAGCCGGCTACCGTTCCGGCACCCTCCACACCGCCGCCCGCGCATCAGAGCTCGGCCGTCCGGTCGGTGCGATTCCCGGGCCGATCTCGAGCGCCACGTCCACGGGGTGTCATCGGTTGCTGCGTGACGGGCTCGCCGCGGTGGTGACTGGCTATGACGATGTGCGGGAGTTGCTGCATGGGGTGCGTGATCGGGCTCACCGTGCCGTGCAGGAGCGTGCGGGGCTCGAGTCCGACCCCCTCGATGCTGGGCCGCCGGCGCAGGGTCGGGATTTGCGGGGGCCGGTGTTGTGAGGCGGGTGGTGCACCTGGTGTGAAGGCGGCCGGCTCGTGTCGCTGATGAACAAACACCAGGAGGTATCTCGTGTCAGGATCACTCGCCCACATCACGCAGCCGGAGGCTGCGCCACCCAGAACGGGGGTGCGTCGCTGGCTGTCAGCACTGCTCGCGCTCCTGGTCATCGCGGGTTCTTTCGCGCTCGGCCCCCAGGCTGCCCATGCTGGCAGTGAAGGGGTTGGGTACTGGTCAGATGGTGCGTTCCTTGGTGCGTACAACACGGATGTGGATGGCCGGCAGGCGTACTGCGCGGACTTGGACGCGGACCCGCCCTACGGCAACACATCGGGGCCGGAACGGATCACGTCACTGGATTCGTTGTCGCGGCAGCAGCTTGCCGAGTTGAACTATGTGATGGATCGGTGGGGGCAGTCGGGCGATCCGAATGTCACCGCCGCGGTCGCGCTGCATGTGTGGTCGGTGGCGAGCCCTGGCCGGTATAACTCGCACGGCATGTCCGGTGACGATTACTACATTGCCCGCGCCCCTGCGTCGGAGCGGGGAACGATCCTCGCGAACCTCGCCGCGATGCGGCAGGAGGCTGCTGCAAACGCGGTCACCGACCCGTCACTGTCGCTATCGCTTGAGATGTCGGATCAGTACGCGGGCACCCTCACCGTCGCCACCCACCCCGCAGGACTCACCGGCGCGGCGACCTTGTCGGATGCGGTCTTCGCTGACCGTTCCTCGGCGCGCACGATCGGCACCGGAGCGCACCCGATCACCGGCACCCCCGCAGACGGTGTCCCGTCCTACCGGGTCGGCGCATCGATGAACATCGATGCAGCCGGATATGGTGCAGCCCTCGATCTCTACACGACCCCAGGGAAGCAGCGCCTCATCGCCGCCGTCACCGGGTCATCCACCGGGCTCTCGGCGTCGGCGGAGTCGCCGCTGATCGAGCTTGATTTCCAGCCGGAGATCACCACCCAGGTCACCTCCCGCTACGTCGCTGAGGGTGATGCGTTCGTGGATGGGCTCACGGTGTCGGTGTCGAAGGGCACCTGGATTCACCTGGGCGGCAACCCGATTGAAGTGACGGCGACCGGCACCCTGTATGGGCCGTTCGATGAGCAGCCGACCGAAGCCGACACCCCACCCGCCGGAGCCCCCGTCGCAGGCACCGAGACGGTGACGTTGACGGGTACGGGGTCGTATACGTCGCCGGGCACGATCGTTGCGCCGGAGTCGGGGGTCTACACGTGGGTGTGGAGCATCGACAAGGCCGCGCACGGTGAGAACGCGAAGTACCTCACCGACTCATTCACCGACCGCTTCGGCCAAGTCACCGAGACGTCAGTGGTGCCGTTCCAACCCGACGCTATTTCGGAAGCAGACCAGCGCCTCGCCGTCCCCGGCGACGCACTCACCGACACGATCACCGTCAGTAGCAGCAATGGTGCGTGGTTGAAGAAGGACGGCGCTTTCATTCCGGTGGTGTTCGAGGGCACCGCCTACCAGGTACCCGGCACGCTACCCCCGGCACAGAACGCCGCGATCGACCCGAACGCGGTGCCGCTCGGCACCGTCACGGTCACCGCCGACGGCCCCGGCGTCTACACATCGCCGCCAGTCATCGCACCAACGGGCGGGTTTGTGACCTGGGTGTGGGAGGTTCGGAAAACTACGCAGCCGGAGTGGGTGCGCGACTACCTCGCCACAGACTGGGCCGACGAGTACGGGATCAGCGTGGAGACGACGTCGGTGCGGTGGCCTGTCACGGTGACCTCGCTGATGCGGGAGTACAACGTGCACCCCGGCGGACGCGCCTTCGATGTGATCACCGTCACGGGGTTCCCGGCGAACCACGGCGATTTCGCCGGCGACGGCTACTGGAATGCCGACGTTGACGAACTGCATCACACCGTCTACGGCCCCTTCGCCACCGACACTGAACTCACCGACGATCTCGACCTCACCAGCGCGCCGGTGCTGGCGGAGCTTGTGACGCCGGCACGGAATGGGGTCTACAAGCTCGGGTACACGGATGAGGACAAGATCGTGCCGACCGAGCCCGGCTTCTACGTCCTCGTCACCACCTTCACAGGCGATGACCGGGTGCAGCCGTATGCGTCGTCTCCGGCGGATGTGCTGGAACGCTTCTACGTCCCACCCACCGGGACCGACGTCCCCGTGTCGGTGGTGACGCAGGCGACATCGGAAGCGTTCGTCGGTGAACCGTTCTCGGATACCGCGCTCGTGCAGGGCACGAAGATTCCCGACGGCGCCTATCTGGTGTTCCGCGCCTACGGCCCCCACCCGGCCGACGCCGGAGCCGTGTGTGAGGTGCCGTTCTACGAGAGCGAGGAGATCCCGGTCACCCAGGCCGGTGTCTACCGCTCCGGCACCACCACCGTCACCGAGCCGGGGAACGTGTACTGGGTCGAATCCCTCTACAACGCCGACGGCGAGATCATCGCCGAGGGTGTGTGCGGTGCGCCGGGTGAGACGACGGTCGTGAAGGATCAGCCAGAGGAGCTGACCGTGAAGACCAACGCTGTCTCGACCGTGGAACTGGGTGATCCGGCGCATGATGTCGCGACCGTCACCGGCACCGTCCCCGACGGGGCACGCCTGGTGTTCGAGGCGTACCGGCAGGACAGTGACATCGCGAGCTGCACCCCGAAAGAACTCGTCTTCACCTCCACAGTCATCGAGCTAAATGGTCCGGGTGAGTATCGCTCCGACGAGGTGATCTTCGAGACGGCGGGCACCTACTACTGGGTGGAGACCGTCACCGGCAAGGACGGCACGATCCTGCACCGTGGGGTCTGCGGCGCACCGGATGAGACCACCACCGTCACCGACACCCCGGAACAGCCAAGGACTCCGGACACTCCGGGTGAGCTTGCGCACACCGGCGGCGGCGGCGACTGGTGGCCGATCGGACTTGCCGGTGGGCTGATCGCCGCGGTCACCGGTGGGGTGCTGCTGTTCGGGCGTCGCCTCGCGATCGCCCGCGAACGCACCGGATACGTCCGTGACGAGGACCTGTCGTTCGAGGAGTTCAAGGCCCAGTTCGAGGGAGCAAAGGAGGACTAACCACAGACTGCTGACCTGCCGGCACCCCCATGGCGGGTCGGCACGGGAGGGCACGAACCACCCCCAGGTTCGTGCCCTCCCACCTGCGTTCCCGGGGGCGGTGCGGGCGCACCTGCATGGCGACACCACTGCACTCCACGGAGAGGAACCGTTCTGTGACGCCGAAGCCCCGCTACCGCCGCACCCACCCCGACCACCAGCCCCCACGCACGGTGAAAGCATCGAAGTCTGAACCAGGAGGGCCGGTCGTCGTGCCGGTGGTGGAGTTCACCATCACCGCTAATGGTTCGATGACAGTCACCGTGGACGGAGAGGCGTATCAGCCGGAGCCCTTCGCACCGGGCTGGCGGCGCGAAGCGTTCCCGACAATCCTCGACGCCCTCACCGCCCAGTATCGGTCGCCGCTGCGGGTTCAGGTACACGAGGCCGACGGGTCAACGTTCACCGACATCATCACCCCGCCCCGCGAACGCCCGACCCCGAAACCCTGGCAGCCCACAACACCTGCGGCGGTGTCGCCTCCGGTGCCAGCCGCGCAGCCGGTGCTGCATCAGGTCGCAGGGGCGGGGTTCGTGCCGGGTGAGGATGTCGCCGTCGCGATCATCCAGGCCCACACCGACGCCAGCACCGACGGCACCGCCCGCACCCTCCTCACCGCAGATCAAGCAGCCCTTGCGGTGACGGGTGAAGTGATCCTCCTCGGCCGCATCTCCGGCACCCTCAGCATCGGGCGAATCCGATGAGTACGCCGCGGCAGGGTGGTGCGTTTGGGGATGAGCTGGCGAACTTCGGCATCATCGCCCTCATCGCCGCCGCCGTCATCGCCGTCCTTCTCCGCGTCGCAGGAACCGTCACTGCCTGGGTCACCGGCGCCGTCCAGCCGGCGGGCGGGGTCGAAGCCGGCCTCGGCGTGCTCCTGCACCCCGCAGAC
>CALMKG010000247.1 GCA_937867175.1 uncultured Propionibacterium sp.
CGGCGGGACTCCGACGGGTCGGAGACCACAACGGTGCGAGCACCAGCCATCTGCGCCAACTGCAGGTGGAACAGACCGATCGGCCCCGCCCCGAGAATCACCACCGTGTCGCCGACTTCGATGCGGTAGTTGTCCATGCCGTTGAGGCAACACGAGAGCGGCTCCGCAAGCGCCAGCTGCGCCGGGTCGAGTGCGGCGTCCGCCTTCATCAACTGTTTGCGATCGATGGCCTGCTTCGGGATCAGCATGTATTCAGCGAGGCCACCGTTGATGTCGTAGCCGACGAGGTGGGCACTCTCGCACAAGTGCTCGTGGCCCCGCCGGCAGCTGCTGCAGACCCCGCAGTTGACCGACGGCGGCAGACTGACCAGATCGCCCTCGGCGAAGTCGTCGACGCCCTCGCCGATCTGCGTCACATGGCCGGCCACCTCGTGGCCGAGTACCACGCCCAGCGCAACCCCCTTGGTCTTCTCACCTCGCAGAATCCTCAGGTCGGTGCCGCAAACCGTGTTGGCACCAACGCGCACCACCACCTCGCCTGGACCAGCTTCAGGTTTGGGCAGTTCGCGCAGTTCGGCGGGGACACCGGGCCCTTGGTAGACGAAGCCCATCATCTTGGTTCCGGTCACGAGGCTCTCCTAAGCGACAGACGATGCACACTCGCGGTGGCGGTTTCAGGCGAGTCTAAGGACCATTCAGTCTCGCGCGCAGACCTCAGCGGAAACCCGATACTAATGGCCGACCGCTCACCTGCTCACAAGCGGGACCGCCGAGCGACCGGATGCCCTCAGGCGAGCCCTGTGAATCCGGCGCCAGTGGGGCGATCTGTGCTGGATCAGCGCGGGATCGGGTTTCCCCGGAGCATGACCAGGCCCGGTGAATGCAGGACGGCCAGGTGGACGCGGGGGTCGGCATCGTAGACGACCAGGTCAGCCGGCGCCCCCGGCTCCAGCCCTGGTGCACCCAGCCACTCCCGGGCCCGCCACGAGATGGCACCCAGGGCGAACTCGTTGCCGCCCAGTGCTGCCAACAACTCCGCCTCCTCGGCGATCCGGCCATGCGGGAGCGTGCCACCGGCGTCGGTGCCAGCAAAGACCGGGACCCCCGCCTCGCGGGCCGCACCAAGAACCTCGAAGCGGGTGGCATGCAGCGCCCGCATGTGGGCTGCATAGCTGGGGAACCTCGCCTCACCTGCGGCCGCGAAGTCGGGGAAGTTCTCCAGGTTGGTCATGGTGGGGACCAGCCCGACGCGGCGAGCTGCCATCTGCTCGATGACCTCGTCCGACATCCCGGTGCCATGCTCGATGCAGTCGATGCCAGCAGCCACCAATTCGGCCACCGACTGCTCGGCGAAGCAATGCGCGGTGACCCGGGCACCCAACTCGTGGGCCCGGTTGATGGCCTGCTCTGCGATGTCGGCCGGCCACAGCGGACGCAGGTCGCCCGCCGATCGATCGATCCAGTCCCCCACCAACTTCACCCAGCCGTCCCCAGCCCTGGCCTCGTGCTCCACCTGCGCGACAAGATCGGCGGGATCAATCTCGACGGCGAAGTCGCGGATGTACCGGGTGGGAACCGCAATGTGGCGTCCGGCCCGGATGATGCGGGGCAGGTCGGGCCGGTCATCCACCCAATGGGTGTCGACCGGGGCGCCAGCGTCCCTGATCAGCAGGACGCCGGAGTTGCGATCGGTGATGGCCTGCTGCTCGGCAGTGGCGTGATCGACTGCCCCCCCGGCCCCAAGACCGACGTGGCAATGCGCATCCACCAGCCCAGGCATGATCCAGGCGTGCCGAGCGATGGTCTGCGCGCCACGGACCGGTTCAGCGCTGACCACACCATCGGCAATCCACAGGTCGGTCGGTTCCGTCCCGGGCAGGACGACTCCGGACAGGTGCCACGCGGTCATCAATTCCTCCTGGCGGACGGCTGTTCGAAGGCTGCCGGCCGGGTTAGCGCGGCCCCTTGTTCTGCTGGTTGAACATTTGTTGCACGTCGGGCGGGAGCTGGAAGTTACCCATCGCCGCCTGCATCTCGGCCGCGCTCGGCTGGCCGTCGGTCAGGGCCGGTTGCTGGGCCTGCTTCGGCTGGTTCTGCTCGGCGAGTTGGGCGGCCCGCTTGGCCGGGTTGCCCGAGACCTTCCGGCCGCCCTTGCCCTTCTTGACCTGCTGCTGTCTGGCGGGACGCCGCCCGCCGGGCAGACCTGGCAGGCCGCCACCCATCGCCTGTCCCATCGACTGCATCATCTTGCGGGCCTCGATGAACCGATTGACCAGATCGTTGACGTCGCGCACCTCGACTCCGGCGCCGCGGGCAATCCGCGCCCGCCGCGAGCCGTTGAGGATGCCGACGTCGGCCCGTTCTGCGGGAGTCATCGAGTAGATGATCGCCTCGATCCGATCAACCTGCTTCTCGTCGATCTCGTTGATGGCCGCCATCTGGGAAGCCCCCGGCAGCATCCCGAAGATCTTGCTCAGCGGCCCCATCTTGCGGAGTTGCTTCATCTGGTCGAGGAAGTCGTCCAAGCCGAATTGGCCGCGCCCAGCCAGCAGCTTCTCTGCGGCTGCCGCCGATTGTTCGGCGTCGAAGGTCTTCTCCGCCTGCTCGATCAGAGTGAGCATGTCACCCATGCCGAGGATGCGACTGGCCATTCGGTCGGGGTGGAAGACGTCGAAGTCTTTCAGCGCCTCACCGTTGGACGCGAACATGATCGGCTTGCCGATCACCTTGGCGATCGACAGTGCCGCGCCACCACGGGCGTCACCGTCGAGCTTGGTGAGCACGACACCATCGACACCGACGCCCTCTTCGAAGGCCAGCGCCGTGTTGACCGCGTCCTGGCCGATCATCGCGTCGACGACGAAGAGGGTCTCATGCGGCTTGGTGAGCGCCTTGATCATGGACGCCTGGCGCATCATCTCGCCGTCGACGCCCAAGCGTCCGGCGGTGTCGATTATGACGACGTCGTAGAGCTTCTGCTTGGCATATTCGATGGAATCCTTGGCGACCACGATGGGATCGCCGACCCCGTTGCCCGGTTGCGGGGCGTAGCAGGCCACCTTCGCCCGCCCAGCGACCACCTGCAACTGCTGCACGGCATTGGGACGCTGCAGGTCGGCAGCCACCAGCACCGGGGAATGGCCCTGCTCCTTGAGCCAGGCACCCAGCTTGCCCGCGAGCGTGGTCTTGCCGGCGCCCTGAAGACCCGCGAGCATGATGACGGTAGGTGGCTGCTTGGCAAAACGGATCAGCCGGGTCTGGCCGCCGAGGATCTCGATGAGTTCCTCATTGACGATCTTGACGATCTGCTGGGCGGGGTTGAGAGCTTGGGAGAGCTCCGCGGCGTGCGCCTTCTCCTTGACCCGGGCGATGAACTCCTTGACCACCGACAGGTTGACGTCCGCCTCGAGCAACGCTATGCGGATCTCACGAGCGGTGGCGTCGATGTCGGCGTCGGTCAGCCGGCCCTTGCCGCGCAGAGACTTGAAGGTGGCGGCGAGCCGGTCTTGCAGGGTGTCGAACACGTATTCCTCTTCACATGCCACGGGTGGTCAATGGGGTGCGACTCCCAAGGATACTGTGCTTCGCATCCGAACTCGGAGCGGTCGGCCGGACGAGCAGGTCTTGTACGAATGCCTCGCCCGCGATCGCGGGCGCAGGCCTGGGGTGCAACTCGA
>CALMKG010000248.1 GCA_937867175.1 uncultured Propionibacterium sp.
TTTCTCCTGCTCTAGACTTGTTGACGAAGACCCTTCGCGACAAAGCGAATAGAAACCAGTCCAGTCGCCAGCACCCCGAGAAACAGGTCCGTTGACGAAGTCCCTTCGCGCAAGACCATGATTACCGATAATGGGAGTTTGCCACAGGATAGTTGTGTCACGGTCACGGTGGATGAAGGGAGGGGCGCAAGGTGGGCGGGCTTGCTGAATTGGCGTTCACTGCGGAGGCGCTTGAGGCCGCGTGGCACGTCGTGCTCGCCAACGACAGCGCAGACGGAACGCTTGCGCCCGGCACCACGCGGTTCTCCGAGAACGCCGATGCTCACATCGAGGAACTCGCCGCTCAGCTTGCGGACGGCCGCTACTCGCCCAGCCTGCTTACCCCTGTGACCATCGTGTCTGGCACCAAGGAACGCGTGCTGCATGTGCCGAGCATCCGCGATCGGATCGTGGCCAGGGCGATTCTCGCAGCAGTCACACCGTTGGTCGACCCACACTTGGGTCCAGCTGCATACGCGTACCGTCCCGGCCTGGGTGTCGCGGACGCCATTCAGGCTGTGGCCGCGCTGCGTGCTGAAGGGCTCCACACGGTGGTGCGAACCGATGTCCGAGACTGCTTCCCGACACTGCCGAAGGACATGGCCCTTCGCCGCTTCAGTGCTATCACGGACGACGAGGGCGTCTACCAGATCGTGGCGGCGCTCTTGGATCGAGGCTTTCGCCAACCCTCGGGCGGGATCAGGGCCGTGAAAGGCGTGGCGCAGGGCTGCCCCCTTTCACCGCTGCTGGCGAATCTCATCCTTGTCGATCTGGATCGCGCGCTTCTCCGGCAAGGCTTCCCCGCGATCCGCTACGCAGACGATGTACTGATCGCAGTCCAATCGTCTGCCGACGCGCAGGAAGCGACCCGGCTCGCCTCCGCAACGCTGGAAGGTTTCGGTATGGAACTCAATCCCGATAAGTCAAGAATCACCTCCTTCGAAGAGGGCTTCACGTTCCTTGGCGAAGACTTCGGCCCACGTTACCCACCGCTGATCGGTGACCACCGGATCCGCGACCAAGCCAGGCATGTGCTCTACGTCGGCAACCAAGGTGGTCGAATCAGATCAAGTGCGGGCCGTATCGTCGTCGAGTCCAAGGACGATGCCCGACTGCTCGACATTCCGTCATCACAGGTGGCTCGGATCGTCTGCTTCGGGTCTGTGGGCTTGAGCGCAGGCGCACGATCGTGGGTGCTGTCCAACGATGTGGACGTCATCTTCGCCTCCCGCAAGGGCAACTACCTCGGCACCATGCTCAGTCATGCACAACGCTATCGACCCGCGCGAATTCGGGCGCAGCTGGCCGCCAGCGATGGGCCGCAGGCTTCCTCGCTTGGCAGAGCGATCGTCGTGGCGAAGATCACCAAGCAGCAAGTTCTGCTGGAGCGGCTGAATCGGCGTCCTGGTCATGAACGCGTCGCGGACGCGGTCGGTCAGATCGAGTCGCTGATACGTATGGTGCCCGACGCGAATTCGCCGATGGAACTGATGGGGTTGGAGGGCGCCGCCGCCAAGTTCTACTTCCCCTGCCTCGGCCAACTCATGCCCGAGTTGATGCGATTCTCGGAGCGCTCCCGCCAGCCACCCCAAGACGTGCCGAACGCCGCCTTGTCGTACCTGTACACCATCCTGCTTGGCGAGTGCGTGACCGCGCTTCACGCCGCCGGTCTCGACCCGGCGTTCGGGCTGCTCCACACCGACCAGAAGAACCGACCCAGCCTGGCGCTTGATCTCATGGAGGAGTTCCGCCCTTGGTTGGTCGATCAAGTGGTCGCCGAGGCAGCCATTCAGCGACGCCTTCGCCCAGAACATGGCCGCCGGGAGGGCACAGACGGAGTGCTGCTGACGAAACAGGGCAAGGAGATCGTCGTGGACGCCTATGAGCGTCGGCTGCTGGGCGAGGTGCGTGGAGCGATCCCAGACTTCACCGGGACCCGTCGCAGGCACATCTACCGGCAAGCACAACGCCTTCAGGCAGCGATCTCTTCACCCAGCATCACGTGGACAGGCCTGTCATGGCGCCCGTGAGCAGCACGACGAGGAGCAGGCATGGCCATCTTGACACTCATTGCTGCCTATGACGTGCGGCATGACGATCGCCGGGCGCGTCTGGCGGCGATGCTGCAGTCGGTGGGCGACAGGGTTCAGAAGTCGGTCTTCGTGCTGATGATCGACAGCCAGTCGTTCTCTGAGCTGCGGCTTCGCGCTGGCCAGATCATCGACCCCGATACCGACTCGCTGCTCTTCTTTCGCCAGTGCGCGACTTGCTGGGATTCGCATGTCCCGCTCGGCCAGGGACACGTTCCTGAAGAAGTGACCCATTGGGCGGTGTTTTGAAGACAAGAAGACGACACGGAGTGGACCATGCCGCGTCCGCACCACATGCTTGGCTAGCATTTTCAGTACCGATCGGGGGCAACAATGGCATTGACACTGCTGTCAAGCAACAACGGACAATGGACGGGGTATCCGCTGGAGCCGATACCCGAAGCACAGGCCGTCATCTGGGATGCAGAGGTCGCGCAGTACAGCGCCGACGAATCGAAGCCGATCAAGAGTTTGGAGATCATCGACGAGCTTGGGCTTGACGAGATACTCAAGGCC
>CALMKG010000249.1 GCA_937867175.1 uncultured Propionibacterium sp.
TGGCGCCCCAGGGGACTGGTGGTGCGGTGGTCGCGCTGGTTTGCGACGTCGTCCACGCGTCCGGCCATTACTTCGGCGAACGCGTCCGCGTGGTCTCCGGCACGCCCGAGGCGGTCATCGGCGACACGACTACCGTCCTGTACACCGACACCTCCACCGGCGAGATCGTCGACGGCGCGGACATCGTCCTCGCCGGTGCGGTCGACGAGGTGTGGGGCCCGGTGGTGGGCGCGCTGCGCCTGGCGGCCGGCGCACTTTGGGACGTCGAGATCTTGCCCCCCTCCGACTCGGCGCGGGGCGCCGTCGAGACCGCGCTCTTGCGCGCTTGGGTCGGCGCCGACGGCTCTGTCAAGTTGCCGTTCGATGTACCCCTTGAGGGGCGTGAATTCGATTCGCTGGCCGGGTTCGACGCGCTGTTTCCGGCCTTGGTGACGCTGCCCGCAGAACAGGGACGTCGGCTCTTCTCGCCGTTCGGCCAGACGTTGCTCGATACCGCGGCCGCGGGCCAGCCCTATGCGGGGCCGCCCGATCTGCCGGCCGCCGCAGACCGGACCAACTGCGGTCTTGTGCCATGCGTAGCCGTGACCTTCGACGATGGACCCGGTCCCAACACGCCGGCGGTGCTTGACGCGCTCGCGCAGGCCGATTCGTCCGCCACCTTCTTCGTGCTCGGCCCGGCGGCCGAACGCTCACCCGAGACCCTGAAACGCGCGTACGCCGAGGGCCATACCATCGGCACCCACACTTGGAGCCACGCCGAACTCACCGGCTTGACCGACGAGAAGATCGTCGAAGAGGTCGAGCGAACTCAGCGGGCGGTCGCGGCGATCACCGGCCAGACGCCCGCCTACTTCCGTCCGCCGTACGGCGCTTTGAGTGAACGCGTTACCGGCAAGCTCGCCGAGCTGGGCCTTCCGGCGGTGTTGTGGGACGTGGACTCGGCCGACTGGCAAGGTCCACCGGCCGCGGTGCTCGTCGACAACGCGGTCAGCCCGGCCAACCAGGGCTCCATCATCTTGTTGCACGACATCAAGGCGCACACCGTCGAGCAGGTCCCTGCGGTGCTCGAAGGCCTGCGCGACCGTGGGTTCTCGCTCGTGACGCTCGACCACCTGCTGGGTGGAACAGCGCCCCGACCGGGTTCAACGGTGAAGTCAGCCCGCTGAGCCGCATCGACCTGCGGGTGGGATCACCCCCGCTAACGTTGGACAATGAGTTTCGTCCCCGGGCTGGGCGTGCTGCGGCACTACGACCGCAGCTGGCTGCGCGGGGACGTGCTCGCTGGCGTCACGGTGGCGGCCTACATGGTCCCCCAGTCGATGGCCTACGCCGAGGTCGCCGGGCTGCCCGCCGTGGTGGGGCTGTGGGCACTGGTCGCCCCGCTGCTGGTCTACGCCGTCTTCGGCTCCAGCCGTCAGCTGTCGGTCGGCCCCGAGTCGACCTCCGCGCTGATGACCGCACTGGCGATCAGCTCCCTGGCCGGAGTCGCCTCCGTCCACGACGCAAGCCTGGCGACCCGAGCCGCCCTGGGTGCAATTCTGGCGCTGACCACCGGGGCCGTCTGTCTGGTCGCCTACGTGGCGCGGCTGGGCTTCGTGGCCGGGCTGCTGTCGCGTCCCGTGCTGATCGGTTACCTGGCGGGGGTGGCGGTGTTGATGATCGTCAGCCAGCTCGGCAAGGTCACCGGATTGCAGATCAGTGGCGAACGACTCTGGGATGAGTTGGGATCGTTGCTCGCCCAACTCGACGAGGTGAACCTGCCCACCTTCCTGCTGGCCACCGCCTCGGTGCTGGCCTTGTTCATCGCCAAACGATTCGCACCCAAGTTGCCCGGCCCGTTGCTGGTGATGCTGGCCGCGGCGGCGCTGGCCCATTTCGCCGGGTTGAGGGCGCAAGGGGTCCGAGTGGTCGGCGAAGTGCCCTCGGGATTGCCCGGCGTGGTCATCCCCGACTTCACCGGCGTCGACTGGACGAAGCTGCTGCCCGCCGCGCTGGGTATCGCCGTCGTCGGGTTCAGCGACAATGCGTTGATTGGACGGGCGTTCGCCGCCCGGCGCCGGGAACAGGTCGACATGAATCAGGAACTGCTCGCACTCGGCCTGTGCAACATCTCGGCCGGGCTCACCCAAGGTTTCCCGGTCTCGTCCAGCGGGTCACGCGCCGCGCTGGGAGACTCGATGGGGTCACGCACGCAGCTCTATTCGCTGGTGGCGCTGGGCTGCCTGCTGGCGACCATGTTCGTGCTGGGCCCGGTGCTCGCCGCGTTTCCGGAGGCCACCTTGGCTGCCGTGGTGATCTACGCTGCGATCCAGTTGGTTGATGTCCCTGAGTTCCGCCGGCTGGCTCGCTTCCGGCTCGCGGAGTTGGTGCTCTCGTTGGCCACCGCGCTCGCCGTGGTGCTGTTCAACGTTCTTATCGGGATCGCAATCGCAGTTGTGCTGTCGCTGCTCGACCTGGTGCGGCGCATCGCGAACCCGGAGGCCGCCGTGCTCGGCTACGTGCCGGGACTGGCGGGAATGCACGACATCACCGATTTTCCTCAAGGGGAGCAGGTGCCGGGGCTGGTCGTCTTCCGCTACGACTCGCCGCTCTTCTTCGCCAACGCCGAGAACTTCCGGCGCCGAGCATTGGCTGCCGTCGACGAGGCCCCTGGCGAGATCCACTGGTTCCTGCTCAATGTCGAGGCCAACACCCAGTTGGACCTGACCGCCATCGACGCGTTGGAGGAGGTGCGCCGCGCGTTAGAGGCTCGCGGCGTCGTCGTCGCCCTGGCCAGGGTGAAACAAGACACCCGTGACGAGTTGGCGCGCGCCGGTTTCCTCGAACGCCTCAATGGACGGGCCTATCCCACCCTGCCCACCGCAGTCGAGGCGTATGTGAACTGGGTGACGCAGACAACAGGTGAGTATCCGGCGTGGGCCGAACATCTGCCACTGCCCCGCAACGACTCCCGGTAAGCCATGATCCGAGCTTTGCCGGGTCGATAGGCTTCGGTCATGACTCTGAACTGGCCCGAAGACCAGCCGATTCTGGATGGCGAAACGATCATCTTGCGACCGTGGCGTCCGGAAGATGCGCAGGCGGTCTTCGAGGCGTGCCAGGACGAGATGGTGCAGGCATTCACCAGCGTGCCTTCGCCCTACCGGTTGACTGACGCCGAGGCATTCGTCGCGCTGGGGCCCCAGATCTGGCGAAAGCGTACCGACGTCAACTGCGCGATCACCGACGACGAAGACGCGGTGATCGGCGCCATCTCGTTGATGCATATCGATGAACAGGGTGCGCAGGGCGAGATCGGCTACTGGGTGGCCGACTGGGCGCGGGGCAACCGGGTCGCGCGCCGCGCCGTGGAACTGCTGAGCGACTGGGCGTTGAACGAACTCGGGTTGTCGCGCCTGCTGCTCAGGATCGAACGCGAGAACGTGGCGTCGATCGCGGCCGCACTGGCCGCCGGAGCGCAACCAACCGGTATCACAGTGGACGAGGAGGTCCGCGACCGGGCGCGCAACTACGGCATCTACGAGTTGCTGTCTTCGGCCACGTAGCCTAGCCCCCATGCCGAACCGACTCGCGTCCGCGACCAGCCAGTACCTACGCCAGCACGCCGACAACCCGGTTGATTGGTGGAACTGGGGGCCGGAGGCCTTCGCCGAGGCGGCCCGACGTGACGTGCTGGTCTTGGTGAGCATCGGCTACTCGTCGTGTCACTGGTGTCACGTGATGGCCCGCGAAACCTTCGCCGACGCCGAGGTCGGCGCCTTCGTCAACGAGCACTTCGTCGCCATCAAGGTCGACCGTGAAGAGCACCCCGACGTCGACCAGGCGTTCATGCGCACGACCCAGGCCCTCACCGGCCAGGGCGGCTGGCCGATGACGGTCTTCTGCACGCCAGCGGGTGAACCGTTCTTCGCCGGCACCTACTTCCCGCCCGAACCGCGGGGTGGCCTGCCGTCCTTCAGCGAACTAGTCGAAGCGCTCGCCGAGGCCTGGGCAGAACGCCGGGACGAGGTGACCTGCTCGGCGGCCACCATCGTCAAGCGCGTCGCCGACCTGGACCGGCCGCCGCTGCTGTCCATCCCCGAGGCCAACCTCGCCCCGCATCGGCTGCTCACCAAGGTGCACACCGAGTTCGACCCCGGCCACGGCGGCTTCGGTGGTGCACCCAAGTTCCCGCAGGCGCCGGTGCTGGACGCCCTGCTCGTGCGCACCGATCCGCTGGGCAACGATCGGGTGCTGTTCACCCTCGAGTCGATGGCTCGCGGTGGCCTCCACGACCAGGTCGGCGGCGGCTTCCACCGCTACTGCGTCGACGCCGACTGGGAGGTGCCGCACTTCGAGAAGATGCTCTACGACAATGCGCTGCTGCTCGGC
>CALMKG010000250.1 GCA_937867175.1 uncultured Propionibacterium sp.
CCTTCTTGATCCGGGCCTCCTTCTCCAACCTTGGCAGTGCCTTGTCGAGGGTCTGCAGGTCGGCGAGGATCAACTCGGTGCGGATGGTCTCGATGTCGGACGCGGGGTTCACCCGGCCGTCCACATGGGTGACATCTTCGTCGAAGAATACCCTCGTCACCTGACAGATGGCGTCGGCCTCCCGGATGTTGGCGAGGAACGCGTTGCCCATGCCTTCACCTTGTGAGGCGCCCTTCACGATGCCAGCGATGTCGACGAAGCTGACCGTCGCCGGTACCAGCCGATCGGACGCGTACATCTCGCCCAACACCGCCAGGCGTGCGTCGGGGACGCCCACCACGCCCACGTTGGGTTCGATGGTTGCGAACGGGTAGTTCGCTGCCAGCACCGTGTTGCGGGTCAGCGCGTTGAACAAGGTGGACTTGCCCGCGTTCGGCAGGCCGACGATTCCGATGGTGAGAGCCACGAGGATTGAGCCTACCGCGAGAAGCAGATCGGGTAGCGGGCGCGTGGGTCTGGATCGTCCCCGGGGACCGTTCGTCCGCACTCAGAACCCCGATGGCGGGTCTGGATCGTCCCCGGGGATCACATGGTCCCGGTAGCCGGTTTCACGCGCCAGCCAAGAAGGCCCTGGTGACCGCAGTGAAACCGATCTGGTCGGCAATCGCCGACAACTCCCGGATCGAATGCATGCCTAGCACAGCCACTCCTGCGTCCACGGTGCGCACGCCCAGCCGGGTGGCGGCCAGCGGGCCGAGGCTGCTGCCGCCGGGCACCGCGTTGTTGTTGACGAAGACCTGGCCCTCCACCCCGACGGCGCGGCAGGCACGCGTCCAGCAGGCCATCGTGGTGGCATCGGTGCCGTAGCGCATCGCCGCGCTCCACTTCAGCACCGGACCGCCACCGAGGGCGGGCCAGGTGGTCGGGTCGTGGCGTTCGGGACGATTCGGGTGCACCGCATGCGTGACATCGGCCGACAGGCACCAGCCACGGTTCAACCATGCGTGGTGGGCGTCGATCGACAGCCCTTGGGCGGCGCTCAGCCGACGCAGCAGGTGGGCAGCGAACGGGCCGGACGCACCGCTGGCAGTCTGCGAGCCGACCTCTTCGTGGTCGTGCACAACGAGCAACTGCACATCAGCGGTCGCCTCGCCTGCCAGGAAGGCGCTGAGCCCGGCGTGCACCGACAGCAGGTTGTCCTGCCGGGCGGACGCCAGCAGTTCGCCGCCCGTCCCGATCAGTGCAGCTGGCTCGTCCGAGACCAGGAAGAGGTCATGCCCGGCTACCTGGCCTGGGTCCAGCCCTGTGAGGTCGGCGAGGTGGGACGCCAGGTCTGATCCAGATTCCAGACCGATCAGCGCCACCAAATCGCGTTGCGGATCAATACTGAACTGAGCGTTCTGGGACCGGTCGAGGTGGATCGCCAGGCTCGGTACCCGAGCCAGTGCGGCACTGCGCACCAGATGGATCCGGCCGTCGAGATCGACGACGCGTCCAGCCACGGCGAGGTCGCGGTCGAACCAAGTCGCCAAGACGGGAGCGCCGTAGACCTCGACATTGGCCATCCGGCTGCCGAGGCGCTCATGAGTTCCGTGCGGCTTCAACTTGAGCGCGGGCGAGTCGGTGTGGGCGGCGAACAGGCGCAGGCCCGTGCCCGACCCCCACCGGGCAGGCAGACGCCACGCCACCAGCGCACCATCGCGCGTTGTGAACCCGAGCACTGGCAGCCCATCCCAAGGTTCGGTCTCGGCCACCGCACTGTATCCGGCAGCAGCCAGGCGGGCGGCGGTCACGGCCACCGCGTGGTACGAGGTGGGGCTGGCGTCCAAGAACTGCATCAGGTCGGCGGCATGATCGGCAGGAACCATGCAGACAGGCTAGACCAGCGGGCTCTGCGAGTGGCTGCCGAGAAATGTCAGTGGGCCCGGGCAAAGTGGCTGCCATGGATGCCATGGGGTTGTTGGTGCTGGTGGTGGCGCTACTGATCGGCGCGGGGCTGGGTGCTGCGGTGATGCGTGAGATGATGGGCAGCAAGCGCATCGCCGATGCCGCCGCAGCCAGGACGGAACTCGCCCGGGCGGTGGCCGAAGCACGGGCGGTCGCCGAGCAGGCCCGAGCAGACGCGGCCACGGTCGGTGCCGAGTTGGCGGCTGCCAAGGCACAGCGAGACGCCGCGGTCAAGCGTGCCGAAGAACTGAGCGCAGACCGGGCTTCGCTCGTCCAGCAGTTCAAGGTCTTGTCGGCCGAGACGCTACAGCAGCAGGGCCAGCAGGCCGATGCGGTGGCAGAGCAGCGGCTGCGGGCGACCCGCGAGTTGATGGGGCCGGTAGAGAAGAGCCTGCTGCAGCTTAACGAGCGCATCACCCAAGTCGAGAAGGAGCGCAGCCAGCTGACCGCCGGGCTGCGCGAGCAGGTCAATACCGTGGTGACCACCAGCGAGAACCTGCGGCGCGAAACCAACGCTCTATCCACCGCGTTGCGTCGGCCGCAGGTACGCGGCGCCTGGGGCGAATTGCAGCTCAAGCGCGTCGTCGAGATCGCCGGCATGCTCGACCACTGCGACTTCTACGAGCAGGCCAGTGAGACGACCGCCGGCGACGCCAAGATCCGGCCCGATATGAAGGTGATGCTCGGCGACGACAAGTTCGTCTTCGTCGACTCGAAGGTGCCCTTGGCGGCCTATCTGGACGCGATGGAGACCGACGTGGCCGAGCAGCGAACGGCCAGGCTACAGCAGTTCGGCGAGCACGTGAAAGGTCACGTCGACAAGCTGTCGGCCAAGCAGTACTGGACCGTCGACACCAATTCGCCCGAGTTCGTGGTGCTGTTCATCCCGAGCGAGGCATTGGGCGCCGAGGCACTGACGCAGCGTCCCGACCTGCACGAATACGCGGCCACCAAGAACATCGTCCTGGCCACTCCGACGACCTTGATCGGGCTGTTGCGGGCGGTCGCGTACGGCTGGAAGCAGGCCGCGCTGGCAGATTCCGCTGCGGAGGTCTTCGCGTTGGGACGCGAGCTGCACGACCGGTTGAGCACCATGGGTGGTCATTTCAACAAACTCGGACGCGCGCTGGCGTCGTCGGTGGCCGCCTACAACTCCACACTGGGTTCGTTGGAAGGCCGGGTGCTGGTCAGCGCGCGCAGGATGCGTGACCTGAGGGTCACCGACAATGAGCTCACCGCGATGAAGGGCGTCGATGAATCGCCGAAGCTGCTGAGCGCCCCCGAGCTGCTAGCCGACGCCGCCGCCGAATTGACCGCGGGGCAGCTGCAATCGGCGAGTCCGGGCGTCCTGCGACGGATGAGCTGATCGGTGCTGGCATCCGAGCCACCTAGACTGACAGCCATGACGCAAGCAGACCCGCAAGCATCCACCGGCAGACGCGTGGTGGTCGCCGCCCCACGCGGCTACTGCGCGGGTGTCGACCGCGCCGTCGTGACCGTCGAGAAGGCGCTGGAACGCTTCGGCGCGCCGGTCTATGTGCGCAAGCAGATCGTCCACAACAAGCACGTCGTCGAAGGACTTGAAGCCAAGGGCGCCATCTTCGTGGAAGAACTGGACGAGGTGCCGGACGGTGCGCTGGTCATCTTCTCCGCCCACGGCATCTCCCCCGCGGTACGGGCGGAGGCGGCGCGTCGTGGCCTGAATACCATCGACGCCACCTGCCCGCTGGTCACCAAAGTGCACCACGAGGCCAAACGGTTCGCCGAGCAGGGGCTGCCGATCCTGCTGATCGGCCACGATGGTCATGAAGAGGTCGAAGGCACCACCGGCGAGGCCCCCGAGCACATCACGCTCATCCAGCATCCCGAAGACGTCGACGGTATTGACCTACCCACCGACCAACCGGTGGCGTGGCTGTCCCAGACCACGCTCAGCGTCGACGAGACCGCCCAGACCGTCAACAGGCTACGTGACCGGTTCCCGAACCTGGTCGACCCGCCGTCCGACGACATCTGCTACGCGACCCAGAACCGGCAAGACGCGGTGCGGCAGATCGCCGCGCACTCCGACCTGATGATCGTCGTCGGCTCCAGCAACTCGTCCAACTCGGTGCGGCTGGTGGAAGTCGCGCTGGACGCCGGGGCGCAGGCCGCCTACCGCGTGGACGACGCGTCCGAGCTTGACACCGCCTGGTTCGCCGGTGTCTCGCAGATCGGCGTCACCTCGGGTGCCTCGGTGCCGGAGTCCCTGGTCGAAGGCGTCCTGAGGCGTCTGGTCGAGTTGGGCTATCCCCCGGCAGCCGAGGAGAGGCTGGTTGAGGAATCGCTGACCTTCTCGTTGCCGCCGCAGCTGCGTCCGCATGACAGCCGGGGCCGGCGGCGCTGATGCCGGCCGGTCCCCCAAGCACGGCACGCAACTCCCCCGAGAACCCGCAGCCGCTCAGCGCTGTCGTCGACCAGGTCAAGGGTTGGGTGGAACGCTGCGGCTGGATCTGGGTGCAGGGCCAGGTGATCGAATTGCGTCGGCGCGCCGCGCCCACCCAGTTCCTCACCCTGCGCGACTCCCGCAGCGACCACTCCGCGAAGCTCACCTGCAGTTCGACGGTCCTGGACGCGGCCGGCCCCCTGACCGAAGGCATGACCGTGCTGGCCTGCCTCACCCCGCGGGTCTGGTCGAAGGACGCCAGCCTGTCGTTCGAATGCGCCGAGCTGCGGATAGCCGGCGAGGGGCGGCTGCTCGTCCAGCTCGAGCAACTCAAACGCAAGCTGCAGGCCGAAGGACTGTTCGATCCGGTCCGCAAGAAGCGGCTGCCGTTCCTGCCCGGGGTGATCGGGCTGGTCACCGGGGCGGACAGCGCCGCCGAACGCGATGTCTGCGAACACATCCGGCGCCGCTGGCCGGGCGCCCGGGTACGCGTCCGGCATTCGCTCATGCAGGGCCCGGACGCGAGCGCCGATGTCATGCGCTCGCTGGCCGAGCTGGACGCAGAACCCGCCGTGGAAGTCATCATCGTCGCCCGTGGTGGCGGCTCTCTCGAAGACCTGTTGCCGTTCAGTGATGAGGGCCTGGTCCGCGCGGTGGCCGCCACCCGCACCCCGGTAGTCAGCGCGATCGGCCACGAACCGGACAACCCCATCATCGACCTGGTCGCCGACGTCCGCGCCTCTACTCCGACCGATGCAGCCAAGTTGGTCGTTCCCGACGCCCGGGAGCAGTCCGAACAGGTGCGGGTGAGTCTGGCCCGGTTGCGTCAGGCGATCATCGGGCGAGTGGTGGGCGAGCAGCAGTCCCTCGACCTGCTGCGCTCCCGGCCGGTGCTGCGCGACCCCACCGGGGGTTTCGTCGCCCACCAGGAGTGGGTGAACGCCTTCCGTGGACGCCTGGACCGGGCGATCGACCGCAGGCTGGTCGACGAACAGACCGCGGTTGACCATGCGCTGCATTCGGTGCTCACGACGTCACCGAAGGCCACGCTGGAGCGTGGCTATGCGGTGGTAGCCGACGCGGAGGGCAACTCGGTGACCTCGGTGGCCCAGGTCGACGCCGGCGACCAGCTGCTGTTGTACCTGTCGGACGGGCAGGTCGTTGTCGAAGTCGACTACCAGGAGGAGAAATGAGCTCACCCGAGCCGCAGATCGGCTA
>CALMKG010000251.1 GCA_937867175.1 uncultured Propionibacterium sp.
CGCTGCCGGAATGCCGCCGCCGCCGAGGTGATCGCGGAGACCGACAGCAGCACCCCCTTCGGGTAACCGGTCGACCCCGAGGTGGTCACGATCACCGCCACGTCCGGCTCGGGGACCGGTTCAGTGGGACGCAGCATGCGCGCGGTCACCTCGTCCAGCACGGGAGCCAGCACGTAGTCGCCGGCGAGCGCACCGGGCAGCAATCCCGCCACCTCCCAAGGTGCGCAGGTGCGTATCCGTTCGGCCACCCGGCCATGTTAGGCGGTCGGGTATCGCGGCGGACCACGATCTGGGGCCGGTGCGCCCAATTGGGCGGTACCAATAGAATCGCCTCATGGGGCGCGTGATTCCGGTGATCGTGCTGGTCGCATTGACGTTGTACTGCACGATCGAGGTTGCCCAGGCGAAGACCTGGGAGGTCCGCCGCATGCCCAAGTGGCTGTGGGCGGTTGCAGTGATCGGCGTGCCCGGGTTCGGCCCGTTGGCCTGGCTCTTCTTCGGCCGCCCGGTGGGTCCGCGCCGCGGCGTCGGTGGTGGTGGGGGCAACCGGCCCCTTCCCCGGCCACCGGACGACAACCCAGATTTCCTGCGCGGGCTGTGACCCGCGACGAGTACGGCCGCTGAGGCGGCCGGTTTCCGGCCTGCCGGGCGGCGCTCTGCGCGGTAGTCTGGGGCTTCAGCATGCAGACGATATTCAGCTCCCTGGCCATCGCGAACTACCGCCGCTACTTCACCGGCGCACTGTTCAGCAATATCGGTTCCTGGATGGGCCGGACCGCGGTCTCGTGGCTGGTGCTGATGGAGCTCACCGACGGCAGCGCCTCTGCGCTGGGTTTCGTCACTGCGATCATGTTCCTGCCCGGCCTGGTGCTGGCGCCGGTGGCGGGATCAGTGGCAGACCGTTTCCCGAAACGCAAGATCTTGCTGCTGACCCAGAGCGTCTTCGCCCTCGATGCGGTGATCATGGCCACGCTGGTCCTCAGCGGGCGGGCCGAGCTCTGGATGGTCTATCTGATCGCGTTCGTCGACGGCCTGTTCTTCACCCTCGACAACCCGGCCCGCCAGTCGTTCGTCAGCGAACTGGTCGCCTCCGAGAACCTGCCCAACGCCATCGGGCTCAACTCGGCGAGCTTCAACACCGCCCGGCTGATCGGGCCCGGTCTCGCCGGTTTGATGATCGCAGTGCTGGGCACCGGCTGGGTGCTGGCAATCGACTGTTTGACCTACGGGGCGATGCTGCTCGGGCTGCTCCGGCTGCACCCCGACGAACTGCATCCCGCCCCGATACAGACCGGACGCGGCCGTACCCGCGAGGGCTTCCGGTACGCGCTGGGGCGTCCCGACCTGCTGGTGCTGCTGGCCTGCGGGTTCGCGGTCGGCGGGCTGGGCTTCAACTTCCAGATCTCCAACGCCGTGATGGCGACCCAGTTCTACGGCCGCGGCCCCGGCGAGTACGGCGTCCTCGGTTCGGCCATGGGCGCGGGCGCGCTGGCTGCCGCGCTGTGGGCAGCCGGACGCGGGCAGGCCCGGCTGCGGTTCATCCTGGGCGGCATGGCCGGTTACACGATCTTCAGTCTGGTCGCGGCATTTTCGCCGCGGTTCGAACTGTTCGCCGCCCTGCAGGTGCCGCTCGGCCTGGCGGCCGCCACGGTGCTGGTCACCGGCAACACGATGGTCCAGTCGAGCACCTCGCCGCAGATGCGTGGCCGGGTGATGGCGTTGTGGGGCCTGGTCATCATGGGCGTCACTCCCCTGGTCTCGCCGCTGGTCGGCTGGCTCGGCGACCACCTGGGGCCGCAGTCGACGGTCTTGTTCGGGGTGATCTGTGTCGGCCTCGCGCTGGTGGTGATCACCTTCGTGATCATGCGAACCGACCAGATCAGACTGCGACTCGGCACCGGCAGACGTGGCTGGGTTTGGCTTGAACGCGGTAGCCTCACCGAAGAGGTCGATGAGCCAGAACGCTGAGCCACTAGTGGAGGGTCACCATGGCCGACAACTACGACAACCTGTACTCGTGCACGGTGGTTGATGAGGACGGCTCCCGGATCGGCGCGGTGAGCCAGGTCTACCTGGATGACGCGACCGCTGAGCCCACCTTCGTCGCCGCACGGGTCGGCTTCTTCGGCAACAAGGAGGTGCTGGTGCCGCTGGTCGGAGCCTTCATCTCTGATGACCTGATGCAGGTCCCGCACTCGGCGGACTTGGTCAAGCAGGCGCCTGCTCCCAGTCCCGACCGTCGGCTGTCACCCACCCAGGAGGCCGAGGCCTACCGCCACTACGACTTGGCCTTCACCATCCCCGCAGCCGGGCCGGCCCGCGCGGCGCAACCCCCGGCCAGCGTCGGCGAAGAAGCCGACACGGATCCGCAAGATCGGCCTGCCTGAGGGTTGACCGCCCAATACCGTGTACAAAGGATGCCGAACGAAAGGACCGACGATGGCAGACCACTCCTATGAAGACCTCTTCCATTCCGATGTCGTCGACGTCAACGGCAACAAGATCGGCGGCATCGGTCAGGTCTATCTGGACGACCAGACCGGCGAACCAAGTTGGGTGACTGTGAAGACCGGTTGGTTCGGGTTGAAGGAGACCTTCGTCCCGCTGGAGCGGGCGGTGGTGAGCGAGGGCGTGATCACCGTCCCGTTCACCGAGGAGAAAGTGAAGGACGCCCCGCGAGTCGATCCTGACCAGCACTTGGACGCCGACGAAGAGGCGCAGCTGTACTCGTACTACGGAATCGCCACCGTCCTTGACGGCGAGCAACCGACGGACGTCCCCGAGGCCGACCCCCCGGCGCCCGAGACCGCTGGCAACGAGCCGCTCACCGACTCCGATGCCGGCGTTGCGCCGCAGGCTGTCGAGGACCAGACGCCCGCCGATCGCGAAGCCGTCGTCGAGGCGTCTGCTCCGGATCAGCAGTAGCCGCCGAACCTTGCGTCGCCGGCACTTGGCCCGGGCGGCCACCGCGGAGCTATCTACAAGAAGTAGTCGTCCCAGCCGGGGACGCTGAAGTCGCGTTGCGCCGCCACGTTGGGCGTCTCAGAAGTCCGTCTCATCGGCATATGACTTCGGGTCCTCGATCGGCTCGGTGTGTGCGGCGACCCTGACCTCGGGGACGACCTCGACCAGCGCATCAATCACGTCCTCGGTCAGGTCGTGGCCCTGCTGCACGGTCCAGTTGCCGGGTACCAGGACGTGGAACTCCATGAACTGCCGGTTGCCAGCAACCCGGGTACGTACCGCGTGGAACTCGACCCTGCCCGGCTCCCGGAAACGGTCGAGCACCTCGTAGAGTCCGGCGTTGGTCTGTTCGGGAACGCTGACGTCCATCAGGCCGTTCACCGAGGAACGAATCAGGCCGATCCCGGTCCACAAGATGTTCGCGCCGGCCAGCAGGGCGACCACCGGGTCGAGCACCGGTTGGTTGGTGAGGGCGACCAGCGCGACACCGACCAGGACGGCGGCGGAGGTGACCACATCGGTCATCAGGTGCTTGCCGTCGGCGATCAGGGTGGCCGAGCCGTGCTCACGGCCCTTCCTGAGCAGCACCAGCGCAACCCCCCCGTTGATCAGCGCGGCAGCGACGGAGATGATCAAGCCAAGGCCCAACTGCTCGGGCATCCGGGGATTGAGCAGCCGCTCGATCGAGGTGGCGATGATGAAGGCCGCAGCGGCGAAGATCATCACGCCCTCGACCGCGGCCGAGAAGTATTCGGCCTTGCTGAAGCCGTAGGGGTGGCTCTCGTCCGGCGGCCTGATGGCGACCTTGAGGGCGATCAACGCGACGATCGCAGCCACCAGGTTGACCAGCGACTCCGCGGCGTCCGAGAGCAGACCGACCGACCCGGTCAGCCACGCGGCGCCGCCCTTCAGCCCGATGGTGACCACGGCTGCGGCGATCGAGAGCCAGGCGAATTTGCTCAGGTCGACCGGCGGGGCGTACCGCGGCGTGCGGTTGTTCTCGTCAAAGGTAGTCACCGAGCAATCTTGACACGATCGGTCAGCCCGCCAGAATCAGGTGCGCCTCACCGATCGGCCACATTGTGGGATGCCGACTTCCCCTCGGTTGAATGTTCAGGTAGGTTCGGCGCCATGTTGAACCGGACGCGAATGCCCGTGGGCAGTGCCCACGTGGTCTTTGCGCGCGTCCACACCTCGCAGTGTTGTTGCGGCTGCTGACGCGCCCGCATTTTTTCTGACCGCCGGGCCGCGTTGCCCGGAACCCAACCGTGACGCCCAGGTATTCCTGTGCGCGCGTCCGGTCAGCGGGGCCACAACCCGAGGAACCCCAAATGAGCACAGATACCACGGCCGGCGCACGCGTCCGGCCACCCCGCGAGGGCCGCAGTAACGGGCAGTGGCTCGTCGACGGCCAGGAGCCGCTGAACCACAACGAGGAATTCAAGGCGGCCGACGACGGCTTGAACGTCCGGGCCCGCATTGAGCAGATCTACGCCCGCGAAGGCTTCGCCGCCATCCCGGCTGATGACCTGCACGGCCGCCTGCGCTGGTGGGGTCTGTACACCCAGCGCAGGCAAGGCATCGACGGCGGACGCACCGCCAGCCTGTCGCCCGACGAACTGTCCGACGAGTACTTCATGATGCGGGTGCGCATCGACGGCGGCGCCTTGAACCTCACCCAGTTGCGCACTGTCGCCCAGATCAGCGTGGAGTTCGCCCGTAACACCGCCGACATCTCCGACCGCCAGAACATCCAGTTGCACTGGGTGCGGATCGAAGACGTTCCGCAGATCTGGCAGCGTCTCGAGGCCGTCGGCCTGCAGACCACCGAGGCCTGCGGCGACACCCCGCGCGTGATCCTGGGCTCGCCGGTGGCCGGCATCGCCGCCGACGAGATCATCGACCCGACGCCGACGATCCGCGCGATCGTCGACACCTACATCGGTGATCCCGAGATCTCCAACCTGCCACGCAAGTTCAAGACTGCGATCACCGGCCACCCGAGCCTCGATGTCGTGCACGAGATCAACGACATCTCGCTGGTCGGCGTCGTCCACCCGGACCTGGGCGCCGGCTACGACCTTTGGGTCGGCGGGGGCCTGTCGACCGCCCCACATCTGGCCGAACGACTCGGGGCCTTCGTCACGCCCGAGCGGGCCGCCGCGGTCTGGCATGGCGTGGTGCGGATCTTCCGCGACTACGGCTATCGCCGGCTGCGCAACAAAGCCCGGCTGAAGTACCTGATGGCCGATTGGGGCCCAGCGAAGTTCCGCCAGATCCTCGAGACCGAATACCTCGGCTACGCACTGCCCGACGGACCGGCCGCAGTGGCGTCCGGGGGGCAGGCCGACCACATCGGCGTCCACGACCAGCGCGACGGCCGCAAGTACGTGGGTCTCGCCCCAGTCGTCGGTAGGGCGTCCGGCACGAGACTGATGGCGCTGGCGGACGCTGCGGAGGCAGCCGGCAGCAACCGCATCCGGCTCACCCCGCATCAGAAGCTGTTGGTGCTCGACGTCGACCCGGCAAGGGTCGACGCCCTGCTGACCGCAGCCGAAGCGCTTGGCCTGACCGCCACGCCGGGGCCGTTCCGCCGTCACACGATGGCCTGCACCGGCATCGAGTACTGCAAGCTCGCCTTCGTCGACACCAAGGACACCGCCACCGCCGCCGTCGCCACCCTCGATCGGCGGCTGGCCGACCTGGGCCTCGACGTACCGATCTCGCTCAATGTGAACGGCTGCCCCAACAGTTGCGCGCGTATCCAGGTCGCCGACATCGGCCTCAAGGGCCAGATCGCCAAGAGCCCGGACGGCACCGACGAGTTCGCTTTCCAAGTGCACCTGGGCGGCGGGCTGGCGTCCGCCGACCGGGAGGAAGCCGGGGTGGGCCGCACCCTGCGGGGCCTGAAGATCACCGCCGAACAGCTGCCCGACTACGTCGAGCGCATCACCCGCCGGTTCGCGACCGACCGCGAGCCCGGCGAATCCTTCGCCCACTGGGCACATCGCGCCGAAGAGGAGGCACTGCGATGAGCATCGAAGTCGACACCGCGGGCACCGTGCCCGCACCACATGGGCCGGGACGCCGCCGCTCGCCCGCTGAGCTGGAGGCCCTCGCGCGGCAAGCGTCCGCACGCTTCGCCCGTTCGCCCGGCACGGGCGGCGGCGCCGACGAGGTACTCTCCTGGGCGGCCGACGCGTTCGGTGACGCCCTGGTTGTGGCCTGCTCGATGGCCGCGGACACCGTCGTGCCGCACCTGGCGGCCAGACACCGTCCCGGAGTGGACGTGTTGTTCCTGCAGACCGGCTACCACTTCCCCGAGACGATCGGCACCCGCGACGCGTTGGCGGCCACCACCGACGTCACGATCGTCGACGTGCTGCCCGCGCTGTCGGTGCCCGAGCAGGACGCCCGGTTCGGCCCGCGGCTGCACGACCGCGACCCGGCGCAGTGCTGCGGGCTGCGCAAGGTCGAGCCGATCAACCGCGAACTGGCCAGCTACGAGGCGTGGGTCACCGGCCTGCGCCGCGAGGACTCCCCGTTGCGCGCTGACACGCCGCTGGTCGAGTGGGACGACGCCCACCAGATGGTGAAGATCAACCCGATTGCCGCCTGGAGCTTCGACGAGGTGCTCGACTACGCGGGCAGCAACGGCGTCCCGGTCAACCTGCTGCTCACCGAGGGTTATCCGTCGATCGGTTGCGCGCCCTGCACCCGGCCGGTCGCTCCGGGTGAGGATCCGCGGGCCGGCCGCTGGGCCGGGCTGGCCAAGACCGAGTGCGGCCTGCACGTCACCGCCACGCACCCCGAGTCCGCACCGCCTGTCCCCGAGCTGCGACCGTCCGAACCGCGGCCTGCGCGAACGCTCAGCCACCTGCGCGAGTTGGAGTCCGAAGCCATCCACATCATCCGCGAGACGGTCAGCGAACTTGAGCGTCCGGTGCTGCTGTTTTCCGGCGGCAAGGATTCGGTGGTCATGTTGCATTTGGCTCTGAAGGCGCTGTGGCCCGGCCCGGTACCGTTCCCGGTGCTGCACGTCGACACCGGCCACAACTTCCCTGAGGTGATCGCCTACCGCGACCGGATCGTCGAAAAGCACGGCCTGCGGTTGGTGGTGGCGTCCGTGCAGGACTACATCGACCAGGGCCGCCTGCTGGAGCGCGCCGACGGCACCCGCAACCCGCTACAAACCCAGCCCCTGTTGGACGCCATCTCCGAACATCGCTTCGATGCCGTCTTCGGCGGCGGACGCCGCGACGAGGAGAAGGCCCGAGCCAAGGAGCGGGTGGTCAGCCTGCGCGACGAGTTCGGCCAGTGGGATCCACGCAACCAACGGCCGGAACTTTGGAGCCTGTACAACCCTCGGCACCGACCCGGCGAGCACGTGCGGGTCTTCCCGCTCAGCAACTGGACCGAACTCGACGTTTGGCGCTACATCGAGGCGGAGGACATCGAGCTGCCCGACCTCTACTACGCCCACGACCGCGAGGTCTTCCAACGCGACGGCATGTGGCTTGCCTGGGGCCCGGTGGTGGCGCCACGCGACGGCGAACAGCTGGTCACCCGGCGCGTCCGCTACCGCACGGTGGGCGACATGAGCTGCACCGGCGCCATCGCCTCGGACGCCGCCACCGTCGCCGAGGTCATCGCCGAGGTGGCGCTCACCCGCATCACCGAACGCGGCGCGACCCGCGCCGACGACCGCCTCACCGAGGCCGCCATGGAAGACCGCAAGAAGGAAG
>CALMKG010000252.1 GCA_937867175.1 uncultured Propionibacterium sp.
TGGCGTCCCCAGCAGAGGGGGTGGCGTCCCCAGCAGAGGGGGTGGCGTCCCCAGCAGAGGGGGTGGCGTCCCCAGCGGAGGGGGTGGTGGGGGTCGTTGTCGGGGGTGTCACCTCCTGCACCGCGATCACCGGGCGGAAGTTCAGCCTTGCCGTGGCGCCGACCAAGGCGACCAGTTCGTCGCTGTTCACGTTGGGGGCCGCAACCTCGATCTGGTCGTTGCCCTGCACCGTCACCGAGGCCTCGCCGACGCCCAGCGAGTCGACGCGCTGCTGAATGATGGTGCGCGCAGTCTCGAGGTTCTCGCGCGGCGGCGAATTGCCGTCGGAGGTACGTGCAGTGAGGGTGATGGTGGTGCCGCCGCGCAGGTCGAGGCCCAGTCTCGGAACCCAAGTGCCCGTCAACGCCATCAGGCCGAAGAGCATCGCCACGACGACGCCGAACCCGACGAGCGTTCTGGCCGCGGATTGAGTGGGATTGGAGGTTGCCATTATGAAGGAACCCTCGTCAACGGTTCTGAGTGCGGTCGTCCTCGTCGGGCCGCGGGGCATCCAGATCTTCCGCGGGCGGCTCGAACGATGGCCCGGCGGGCAGGCTATCGGTCACCAGCGAAGCCGGCGTATCTGGGACCTCGAGGGGTGTCAGATCAGACTCTGGTGCGGTCAACTCCGGAAGGTCAGCGTTGAACTCGTCGGCGGGCTCAACGGCCGGTTCGCCATCGGAGTACTCGAACTCCTCCTCCTGAGCAGTGACCGCCCGAACCACTGCCTGCTTGAGTACCGTCACCTCAACCCCGGGCGCCAGTTCCACGACCATCTGCTGTTCGCCGTTGGCTCGCAGGGTGCCGAACATGCCGGAGTTGAGCATGACACGGGAGCCGGGCTCGAGTGCGCTGAGCATCTTTCGCTGGGCGTTCATCTTCTTCTTCTGAGGCAGCACCATCAGCACGTACATCAGGCCGATGAAGACCACCATCAGCAGGAGCATTTCCATGAGGATTACCTAACTAGTCGGAAGCCGGACTCGCGTCTGGGATTCAGTGGCACACCCTTGAACGCGCACCGTGACGATATTAGCCGAACAGATCAGGTTGCTCCGAGCCGCTGCGCTGCGCGGGCGGCTGCAGCCCAAGATGGCGCCAGCCTGCGGGAGTGGCGACTCGCCCGCGGGGGGTCCGCATGATGAAGCCCAGGCGGACGAGGAAGGGCTCGGCAACTTCTTCAACGGTCTCGGTTTCCTCGGCGACCGCGATCGCCAAGGTCGACAAACCGACCGGGCCGCCGCCGAACTTGCGGCAGATCGCGTCCAGCACGGCCTGGTCGAGGCGATCGAGACCCAAAGGATCGACTTCGTACAGTTCCAGCGCGTCGCGGGCGAGGGACGTGCTGACCCGGCTGTCGTTGTGCACCTGCGCGTAGTCACGCACCCGGCGCAGCAATCGGTTCGCGATCCGCGGGGTGCCGCGGGAGCGGCGGGCGATCTCGGCGGCCGACGCGGCGTCCAGCCTGACCCCGAGCTTGACAGCGGAACGGTGCACGATGCCCTGCAAATCGGCGGCTGCGTAGTAGTCGAGCTGCGCGGTGAAACCGAAACGGTCACGCAACGGTCCGGGCAGCAGACCGGCGCGGGTGGTGGCGCCGACCAAGGTGAACGGTGGGATCTCGATGGGTATCGCCGCCGCCCCGGGCCCCTTGCCGACCACCACGTCGACCCGGAAGTCCTCCATGGCGAGGTAGAGCATCTCTTCGGCGGGCCGGCTCATCCGGTGGATCTCGTCGAGGAATAGCACTTCGCCGGCGGTAAGGCCGGACAGGATGGCCGCCAAGTCGCCGGCGTGCTGGATGGCCGGACCAGAGGTGATTCGCAGCGGGACGGACATTTCGTTGGCGATGATCATGGCCAGGGTGGTCTTGCCGAGTCCCGGGGGTCCGGACAGTAGGACGTGGTCGGGCGTACTGCCCCGATGTCTGGCAGCCGCCAGGACGAGGCCGAGTTGGTCCACCACGCGTGGTTGCCCCTGGAACTCCTGCAGGCTGGTGGGCCGCAGCGCGCCCTCGGCAGCCACTTCGTCGGGGCTGGGCCACGGATCGACCGGGGAATGGCTCACTGCATCAGTCTCCTCAGGCTCTGGCCAGCGATTGCAGCGCGGCTTTCATCAGCCTACCTAGGGAGATCTGGGGATCGGCCGTCACCAGATCGGCGACGTTCTCGACGGCAAGCTCTGCGTCCTTCGCTGACCATCCCAGCCCCTGCAGGCCGGTGGACACTTGCTCGCGCCACCGTTCGACGGGCGGCTGTGGCTCGGTGTCGACCGTCTCGTCCGGTTGGACGCCAAGGGCGGCGACCCGGTCGCGCAGTTCGATGATCATCTTCTCGGCGCCCTTCCTTCCGATACCCGGCACCTTGATCAGCGTGCCGATCGACCCTGACTGGATCGCCTGCACCACCTGGGCGGGGCTGAGAACCGAAAGCGCGGCGAGCGCGAGTTTCGGCCCCACCCCAGAGGCCAGCTGCAGCAGTTCGAAGGTGTCGCGCTCGGTGTCGGTGGCGAAGCCGTACAGCGTGAGGGCATCTTCCCGCACAATCAGTGTGGTCGACAGCGCCGTCCGTTCGCCCGGACGCAGGGAGGCCACCGTCGAGGGTGTGCACGCCAATTGGAAGCCCACCCCCGCCACATCGAGGACGACCCAGTTCGGGCCCAGAGCAGCTGTGGTGCCGGTCAATCTGGCAATCATCGGCGTCCTGTCTTGGCGGCGTGTGCTTGCACGACCGCTGCGTATCTGTTGGTGGCGCCGCCCCGCCACAGGTGGCAGACCGCCAAGGCAACCGCATCGGCGGCGTCGGCGGGGGACGGCGCCTCGGGCAGCCGCAACACGCGTGCGACCATGGCACCCACCTGGGCCTTGTCGGCCCCTCCGTAGCCGGTGATGGCGGCCTTGACCTCTGTCGGGGTGTGCAGTGCCACCTGGATGTCGTACCGGGCGGCGACCATCATCGCCAGGCCGGCTGCCTGGGCGGTTCCAGTGACGGTCATCATGTTGTGCTGGGCGAAGACCCGCTCGACGGCGATGGCGTCGGGGTTGAGTCGGCGCACCCATGCGTCCAAACCCTGCTCAATCTCGAGCAACCGGTGTGCATGATCGGTCTTGGTACTGGTTCTGATCACTCCGACGTCGACGAGCTGGGGTGACCGCCCGGTCTGGCCCTCGACGACGCCGACCCCGCAGCGCGTCAGCCCGGGATCAACGCCCAGCACCCGCATTTGCCTTCACCTCGCTCCGAACACACGTTCGGATCTTAGGTGGTTCGAGTCCGTTCGCTGCTCAGGCGCGCCGTAGTGATCGGGTCAGTCGCCGGCCTCCAGCGCCGCGCGTACCCCGTCGGACAGGTCAGCATTGGTGAAGACGTTCTGCACGTCGTCGAGGTCTTCCAGTGCGTCGACGATTCTCTCCAACTTCTCGGCGGCCTCGACCGAGTCGACGATCTGGTCGAAGCTGGCGACGAACTGCACCTCGGCGGAGTCGTAGTCGATGCCGGCGGCCTGGACGGCTTTGCGCACCTCAACCATGTCGTTGGGGTCGCTGATCAGTTCGAACTCGTCGCCGACGTCGGTGAGGTCCTCGACATTGGATTCGATGGTGGCCTCGAGCAGTTCGTCCTCGCTGATCATCCGGGTGGCCGTCTTGCGCGAGTCGGACTCGACCTCTTGCTGCTTGGCCACCGTGACCACACCCTTGCGGCTGAACAGGCGCTGCACCGAACCGCCGTCGGCGATCGTGCCACCGTTGCGGGTGACCGCCACGCGCACGTCCGAGATGGAGCGATTGCGGTTGTCGGTCAGGCATTCGATCAGGATCGCGACGCTTGCCGGGCCGTATGCCTCGTACATGATCGACTCGTAGGAGACCGCATCGGCGCCCTCGCCTGAGCCGCGCTTGACAGCACGGTCGATGTTGTCATTGGGGACGGAACTCTTCTTCGCCTTCTGGATGGCGTCGTAGAGGGTGGGATTCCCGCCGGGGTCACCGCCACCAACGCGTGCGGCCACCTCGATGTTCTTGATCAGCTTGGCGAACAGCTTGCCCCGCTTCGCATCGATGACGGCCTTCTTGTGCTTGGTGGTTGCCCACTTGGAATGGCCCGACATGTATCCTCACCTTCTTGCAACGAACGACGTCAAAGTCTAGTGCAGCCCGCTCACTGGTCGAAAACCCCGCCGTACAGCACCATTCGGTCGTCTAGGACGTAGCCCATCCCCTCGAACAGGTTCTCCGCCGCGTCGGGGCGGTCGGTGTCGACCCCGATGCCGGCCAGCGTGCAGCCGCGGTCTGCAAAGGTACGCATCGAAGCGGCGAGCAATGCCTTGCCGACACCTTGGCTGCGGTATTCGGGCAGCACCCCGAATCGTTCGGTCCAGCCCTCGGTCCAGCCGGTCTGCGGGTCCCTGATCTCGCTGTTCACTGCGTAGCCCACCACGCCGGCGGCCGGGTCGGCGGTACGTAGTGCTAGCCATGACCAGTCCGGACGCGAGTCCGGCCGGGACAATGACGCCTCCCAGTCCGCCGCAGTGACGGGGTGCGCCCCGTCGCGCGTCGCGAACGCGGCGTTGTGGGCGATCCGAACCGCCTCGGAGTGCTGCCTTTCGAAGACCCGGAGTTCGATGCCGGGCGGTGGCACCACGAGAGGCAACTCCCCGTCAAGGGATCGGTGCGCGTCGAAGAACCACCGCTGGGGCGCCAGTCTGCCGTCCATGACCAAGTCTGCGGAGACTCGGGAGTCCTCGTCGGTCGCGCAACCAAGCCAGAGCCGGCCGATGTCCGGACGTCTTTCACGGATATGGCCGTACCAAGTGCGGGCGCGGTCGATCGACCAGCCGACCAGCCGCAATCCGATCTTGTGGTGCCGCCAGGCCGGATGCACCCCTATCTCCATCCACACATGGGGGTTCGTTTCATCGGACGGTGTGATGTGGTTCCAGGCGTAGGCGACGATGGTGCCGCCGCGATCACGTCCCACCACTGCGTGGTAGGTGGAGTGGGCGAGTGGCTGGTCGAATTCGCGCTGCATCTGATCGAGGCTGCGATGCTGTGCAGGGTCGTCGATGTACTCGATCGCCGCGCACAGTTCGGCCACCTCCGGTAGGTCGTCCCGAGTCAGGAAAGACCAGTCGAGGCTGCCCTCGACGACCGCCTCACCCCAGCTGGGTCGCTGCTCGACTTGCGACATCACATGTCACCGCCGAGCAGCGGCGTGTGAGTCACGCGCAGTGCGCAGCGCCTCGGCCAGGGTGAACTTCCCGAGGTACAGCGCCGTCCCGACGATGGCGCCCTCAACTCCGATCGGAACCAGGCCCGACAGCATACGGATGTCGTGCAGCGATGAGATGCCACCACTTGCTACCACTTTCGCCTTGGTGCGCGCGCAGACCGCCCCCAGCAGCTCCAGGTTGGGGCCGGTGAGCATGCCGTCGCTCGCCACATCGGTCACCACGAACCGGACACAGCCCGCTTCGGTCATTCGGTGCACTGTCTCGAAGACGTCGCCGCCGGTTCGGGTCCAGCCGCGAGCAGCGAGCTTCTGACCGCGCACGTCCAGCCCGATCGCAACGCGGTCGCCGTACTCACCGATGATGCGTTCGCACCATTCGGGGTTCTCCAGGGCGGCGGTTCCGACGTTCACCCGGCGGGCGCCGGTGGCCAGCGCGCGCTCCAAGGATGCATCGTCGCGGATTCCGCCGGACAGCTCCACGTTGATCTCCATCGCGGCCACGACATCGGCGATGACCGCGGCGTTGTCACCGCGACCGAAAGCGGCGTCCAGATCGACCAGGTGCAGCCATTCAGCGTGCTCGGATTGCCAGCGCAGTGCCGCCTCGCGGGGATCGCCGAAGATTCGTTCGCTGCCGGACACTCCTTGGATCAGCTGGACGGCTTGCCCTGCCTGGACGTCGACGGCAGGCAGCAGGATCAGTCGGTCGGCGGCGTTGGATGGGGCGGTATCGGTCAGGGTGGACACAATTCTCAACCTTAACTCGTCAGCCAACTGCGCAGCAGCTGGGCTCCTGCTGCGCCGGACTTTTCCGGATGGAACTGCGTGCTGGTCACGCTGCCCGACTGGACGGCGGCGACGAAGCGGTCCCCCTCGTGCTCTGTCCACGCCACCAGCGTGTCGTCGGGAACCGCTGGCCGACCGGCCGCATCCCGAGCGTGCACTCCGTAGGAATGCACGAAGTAGAACCTTCGACCGGACAGCCCGGCGAAGACGCCTTGGTCGGAGGGTGGTTCGATGGTGTTCCACCCCATGTGCGGCAACCGCCGCGCGGCCAACCGCTCCACGGTGCCGGGGAAGATCCCGATGCCGGCCGAGTCGACACCATGCTCGACGCCGCGAGCGAAGAGCACTTGGTGGCCAACGCAGATCCCGAGCAGTCTGCGGCCGGCGGCGACCCAGTCACGTACCAGTTCGTCGCCGGTGATGGCTTCCAACTGGGACATACATGCCGCGAAGGCACCGACGCCGGGCAGCACCAGTCCGGCTGCGCCGTCGAAGTCGCTCACACGCTGCCCGAGCCGTACCTTGGCGCCGGCAGCTTCCAGCGCCCGGCAGGCGGAGTGCAGGTTACCCGACCCGTAGTCAAGAACCCCCACCAGGGGCTGACTCACAGGGTGCCCTTCGTGCTCGGCACCGCGTCCACGCGCGGATCCGGCTCGACCGCCATCCGCAGGGCACGGGCCAATGCCTTGAACTGGGCCTCGACGATGTGGTGCGGCTCGCGTCCGGCCAGCAGCCGCAGGTGGACGCACAGGCCAGCGTTCAACGACAGCGACTCGACCACGTGCTGGGTCATCGAGCCGGCATACAGCGGCTCCGTGCCACCGATTCGTGCGTAGACCTGACCCTCGGGCTCGCCGCTGCACACCACGTAAGGGCGTCCGGCGACGTCTACCACGCACTGGGCGAGGGCCTCGTCCAGCGGCACCAGCGCATCACCGAAACGCCGGATACCACGCTTGTCACCGAGTGCTACCCGCAGCGCCTGGCCGATCGCGATCGCAGTGTCCTCGACGCTGTGGTGCCCGTCGACGTGCACGTCGCCAGTCGTGGTGATCCGCAGGTCGATGAGGGAGTGTTTGCTCAGCGCGGTCAGCATGTGGTCGTAGAAGCCCACACCGGTGCTGATCTCGGATGCGCCGGTGCCGTCCAGGTCGAGCCAGACATGCACGTCCGATTCGCCGGTGATGCGGTGAACTTCGCCGCTGCGGCCTGCTTCGGCCATCAAACCTCCTTGTGGTAACCAACTATCTCGTGGTTCGGCAGCACTTCGGTGAGGCTGTCCCGGAAGATCGCCATCTCGGCGGGACTGCCCGCAGACACCCGAAGATACCCCGCTGGGCCGGTCTCGCGCACCAGGACACCGTGCTTCAGCAGGTCTGCCCACACGGCATGCCGGTCGGTGAACCGGCCGAACAGGCAGAAGTTCGCCTGACTCGGTACCACCTGCAAGCCGCGGTTCCGCAGCCACTCCTGGATCAGCTGGCATTGTTCGCGCAAGACCTCGACCTGACCTAGCATCTCGCGGGCGTTGGCCAGCGCCACCCGCGCCAACGCCTGGGTCTGGGCAGACATGTGATAGGGCAGGCGGACGATCCGGCAGGCGTCCACCACGGCCGGGGCGGCGGCTAGGTAGCCGACTCGTCCGCCAGCCATCGCGAATGCCTTGCTCATGGTCCGGGAGACGATCAACCGCCCGCAGCTCGGCAGCAAAGCGAGCGCCGAATCTTCGGGAACCTCGGTGAACTCCTGATAGGCCTCGTCCACTATCACCAAGCAGTCGACCTGCTGGCAGATCTCCTGGATGACGCTGACAGGGGTCTGGGTGCCCGTCGGGTTGTTCGGCGTACACAGCAGCACCATGTCGGGGTGGTGTTCTTCGACGGCCGCCAGCACCAGTTCGGCGTCCACGCTGAAGTCACGGCGCCGCGGCACGGTGACGTAGCGGGTGTGGGTGTTGCGCGCGTACTCCGGGTACATGGAGTAGGTCGGGGTGAACGTCAGCAACGTACGCCCCGGCCCACCGAAGGCCTGCAACAGGTGGGTCATCACCTCGTTGGAGCCATTGCCGACCCAGATCTGGTCGGCGCCCAGCCCGAAGCCCAGGTAGCGCGCCAAGTCCTTGCGCAGCTCGTAAGCCTCGCGATCAGGGTAGCGATTGACGGTGCGCGCCATCTCGAGGATGGCTGAGGCCATCTGCTGGCGCACCCGGGGACTGGGCGGGAAGGGGTTCTCGTTGACGTTCAGCATCACCGGGACGTCAAGCTGGGGCGCACCATAGGGCTGCTCCCCCACCAGCTCGGGACGCAGCGGCAGCTCGGCCAAGGTGATCTTCGCGCCAGGATCGATGCTCATTGCTGTTCCTCCAACCGGACTGCGATGGCGTTGGCGTGTCCGGGCAGCCGCTCGGCGATTGCGAAGACCTGCACTCGTTCGCCGACCTCGCCCAGTGCCTGCCGGTCGTACTCGATGACATGGATGGAGCGCAGGAAGCTGCGCACCGTCAGGCCGGACGAATACCTCGCCGCACCTCCGGTCGGCAGCACATGGGTCGAGCCGGCGCTGTAGTCACCGAGCGGGACCGGGGAGTTGGGGCCGATGAAGATGGCCCCGGCGTTGCGGATCCGCCTCGCGATAGCCCCGGCGTGGGCGGTCTGGATCTCTAAGTGCTCGGCTGCGTAGGCATTCGTGACCTGGATGCCCTGCTCCAGATCGGCGACCAGCACGATCGCGCTCTGCCCACCGGACAGGGCGAGCCGCAGCCGATCTGCGGTGGCCAGCCGGTCCACCTGGGCGGCGATCTCGGAGTTGACCGCCTCAGCCAGCGCCCGGCTGGGTGTGATCAGCACCGAGCCGGCCATCGGGTCGTGCTCGGCCTGACTGATCAGGTCGGCGGCCACATATCGCGGGTCGGCACCCTCATCTGCAAGCACCGCGATCTCGGTGGGCCCCGCCTCGGCGTCGATCCCGATCTGTCCGCGCAGATGACGCTTGGCGGCAACCACGTAGATGTTGCCGGGGCCGGTCACCATGTCGACGGGCCTGCATAGGCCGGCCACGCCGTGAGCGAACATGGCGATCGCCTGCGCCCCGCCAACCGCGTAGACCTCTTCGACGCCAAGCAGCTCACAGGTCGCCAGCGTCACCGGGTGCGGCAGCCCATTGAACTCGGCCTGCGGAGGCGTGGCCACCGCCAGCGAGCCCACCCCGGCGACCTGCGCCGGCACCACGTTCATCACCACGCTGGAGGCCAGCGGCGCCAGCCCACCCGGAACGTACAGCCCGACCCGGCCCACCGGGACCAGCATGTTGCCGATCACAGCCCCCGGCGCCAACTCGACGCTGCGCCAAGGCTGCTCTGCCTCGATGGCCTCACAGACTGCGCGGCGTCGATCGATGGACAGTTCGATCGCCCGCCGCACTTGACCATCCAAGCTGGCCAACGCCTCCGACAGTGCCTGCGCCGGTACCCGGAAGTGCTCGGGCACCACATGATCGAACTGCTCGCTGAACCGCGCCAGTGCCCCCCGGCCTTCGTCACGCACCGCATCGCAGATGGGCCGCACGGCCGCTACGGCCTGGTCGACATCGAAACGGCCGCGGGGCGCCACGCCCGCATAGTCGTCGAGTTGTCGGTCGGTCAGGTCGATCAAGGCAAGCACCCATCGATTCTAAGGCGTCGCACGATGAGACGCCGACCGGTACCGATCCTGCGACATGGTGTGATGAACCGCGTGATCGTCCACATGATCGGCATGGGTACCATCGTCAACGTCGTTGCGGTCCTGGCCGGTGCCAGCCTGGGCATGTTGCTTGGTGACCGTTTCGGCGCCCGAACCCGCGTCACGATCACCGACACGCTGGGGCTGCTGACGTTGGTGATCGCAGGCACGTCGATTGTGCCGCTGGCCGGTGAGCCGCTGACGGCGGCCGTCGGTGCCGCCGGGATGATCGTCATCATGGTCGCCATGCTGCTGGGCACACTGATCGGGTCCGGGCTGCGGCTTGAAGAGGCCTTGGCGCACTTCGGTGTCTTCCTGCGGCGCCGGTTGATCCGCAAGGCAGTTGAGAAGACGATCGACGAGGCCAGCGCCGAGGGCCGTTTCGTAGATGGTTTCGTGACTGCGTCGCTGGTCTTCTGCATCGGCCCGCTGGCCATCCTTGGCTCGCTCAACGACGGCCTGGGACGCGGAGCCGAGCAGCTCTACTTGAAATCGGGGCTCGACTTCTTCGCAGCCATGGCCTTCGCCGCGTCCCTGGGTGTTGGTGTGGCCGCCTCGGCCATCACTGTGGCGCTGCTGCAGGGGTTGCTGACCGTGATCGGCTGGTTGCTCGGCGATGTGCTGCCGATGGCGCAAATCGACGCCTTGACCGTGGCTGGTGGTGTCATCCTCGGCGGTTTGGGGCTACGGCTGCTGTCGATCAAGGAGATCCGAGTGGCCGACATGTTGCCCGGCCTTCTGGTCGCGCCGATCGCCGTATGGGTCGTGGAGTTGGTGGTTTGAGGTGGCAGGTCGGAAGGCGGCCGGGACGCCGGCGACTGTCGCGCTGGCCAAGGCCGGCGTCCACTATGTGGTGCACGAGTACGAACACGACCCGGCGAACACGCATTTCGGAGATGAATCGGTGGCGGCGCTCGGTGTGGACGCCACCCGGGTCTTCAAGACGCTCGTGGTGCACCTGGTCGGCGGACGTGAGGCGACCGTCTGCGTGTTGGTGCCCGTGGCCGGCCAACTGGACCTGAAGGCCCTTGCTCAGGCCGCCGGCGTCAAGAAGGCCATGATGGCCGACGCCGCAACCGCCGAGCGGCTGACCGGCTATGTCGTGGGTGGCATCTCACCGTTCGGTCACAAGCGGCAACTCCCGGTCTACGTGGACGTTTCAGCGCGGACCTTCCCGACCATTCTGGTCTCGGGCGGACGCCGTGGGATGTCAGTTGAGGTCGCCGCTGAGGACCTCGTCGCGCTGCTCGCCGCCCGTTTCGCGCGGCTGGCCAGACCGTGACCGGCGCAGCGCAGAACCGGTCTCTTCGCGACTGAGGTTGGCGTACAGCATCACCGGGATGATCGCCCCGAGCGCCCAAACCAGCAGCGCCGAGGTGGTGTGCAGTTCGAAGTCGATCGGCACCATTTCGCCGGGCACTGCGGTGGCCACCCGTTCCGCGAAATTGTTCGGACCTTGCGCCACGCCGACCAGCCAGCAGGTCACCCCGGCGAGCAGTCCGCCGGCGACCGCCAGCAGTGCCACGGGCCAACCAAGTCGGTGGAAGTAATGCCAGGCGGCGATCCCGAGGGCGACACCCACTATCAAGCCGATGAAGACGAAGACCGCGTCGGTCGCGAAGACCTCCCCTTGGGCACGCTCGGTGATCTGCACCGACCCGTCATCGCTGGTCAAATAGGTGGGCAGCGAGACCAGGAGGTGCCACAGCCAGCCGGATACGGCTCCGCCGGTCACCGCCGTCAGGGTGTATCCGATGATCAAGGTGCGCATGGGACGCATGCGGGAGCGTTTGCGCACCCGCGTCGGTTCACTCATGGGCAACCTTCCGTCCTGGACCCAGCCACTCTAGACGGCCAGACAGGATGGACCCAACAGGGCCTTCAGGTCGGCGATCAGGGGTTGTGAGGGTTGCACCCGCAGGTCGTCGGCGAGTTGGAAGGTCGTCGTCCGCTCGGCGGACAGCAGCCTCAACCGCACCTCGGTACCGCCCGGGTGCGCGGTGAGCACCGTGCGCAGCCGCTCCACCACGCCCGGGGTGCAGCGGGCTTCCTTCAGCTGGATCACCACCGGGCGGGCGACGTCCGAGTTGACGTCCAGGCTGGTGACACTGTCGGCGTGCAACTCCACCACCTCGTCCCGGACGTTGACCCGACCCTTCACCCGGACGACCGAGTCGGGCAACAGTTCGTTGGCGACCTGCTCATAGACCTTCGGGAAGACCGAGACGTTGATGGCGGCGTCGAGGTCCTCCACCACCATCGAGGCCCAGATGTTGCCCTGCTTGGTTTGGCGGCGTTGCACCTGGGTGATCAGACCGCAGATCAGCTGGGTGCTGCCGCTGGCGCCCTCGCCACGTTCGCTGAGGCCGGCGATGGTCGTCGTCCGTTCAGCGGACAGCACGTGCTCCAAGCCGTTCAGCGGATGGTCGGAGACGTACAGCCCGAGCATCTCGCGTTCGAAGGCAAGTCTGGTGCGCTTGTCCCAATCGTCCACCTCGGGCACCGGATCGTGGCCGCCCACTGCCTCGGCGGATTCCAGTCCAAAGCCACCCAGCAGGCTGTCTTGACCGTGCTCGGCGTTCCGCTTGATCTCTACGACTTGATCGACCGCGTGCTCGTAGACCTCCATCAACCCGCGTCGTGGGTGGCGGAGCGAGTCGAAGGCACCCGCCTTGATCAACGATTCGATGACCCGCTTGTTGCAGACCACCAGCGGCACCTTGTCGAGGAACTCGTGAAAGTCGCAGGCGGGGCCATGCGCGTCGCGGGCGACCACGAGCGCTTGCACGACGTTGGCACCGACGTTGCGGATCGCGCCGAGCCCGAAGCGGATGTCGGTACCCACGGCGGTGAACATGGCGTCGGACTCGTTCACGTCGGGCGGCAGCACCTTGATGCCCATCCGTCGGCATTCGGCCAGGTAGACCGCGGACTTGTCCTTCTCGTCCTTCACCGATTGCAGCAGTGCCGCCATGTACTCGGTCGGGTGGTTGGCCTTGAGCCAGGCGGTCTGGTAGCTGACCAGGCCGTAGGCAGCCGAGTGTGACTTGTTGAACGCGTAGTCGCTGAACGGGACGAGGATGTCCCAGATGGTCTGGAACGACTCGGCCGAGTAGCCGCGCTCCAGCATGCCCGCTTTGAAGACGTCGAATTGGGCGTCCAGGTCCTTCTTCTTCTTCTTTCCCATCACCCGCCGCAGCACGTCTGCGGCGCCCAAGGTGTAGCCCGCCAGCTTGGTGGCGATCGCCATCACCTGCTCCTGATAGACGATCAACCCATAGGTCTCGTCCAAGATCTCGGCCAACGGCTCGGCCAGCTCTGGATGGATCGGGGTGATCGGCTCGCGACCGGTCTTGCGGCGGGCGTACTTGTTGTGCGAATCGGCGCCCATCGGCCCGGGTCGGTACAGCGCCGAGACCGCCGAGATGTCTTCGAACTTGTCGGGACGCATCGAGCGCAGCAGCGCTCGCATCGGGCCACCATCGAGCTGGAAGACGCCCAGTGTGTCGCCGCGCTGCAGCAGTTCGAAGGTCGCCGAGTCGTCCAGCGGCAGGTCCTCCAGCACGACCTCCACCCCGCGATTGCGCTTGATGTTGTGCAGCGCGTCGTCGATGACCGTCAGGTTGCGCAGACCCAGGAAGTCCATCTTCACCAGGCCCAGCGCCTCCGCGCTCGGGTAGTCGAACTGGGTGATGATGGCGCCGTCCTGCTCGCGCTTCATGACCGGGATCACATCGGTGAGCGGCACCGAACCCATGATCACGCCGCAGGCGTGCACCCCCCACTGTCGCTTCAGGCCCTCAATGCCCTGCGCGGTGTCCACGACCTCACGGACCTCGGGGTCGGAATTGTACAGTTCGCGGAACTCGCCTCCCTCGGCGTAGCGGTCGTGCTCGGGGTTGAACAGTTCCTTCAACGGCACGTCCTTGCCCATCACCGCCGGGGGCATGGCCTTGGTGATGCGCTCACCCACCGAAAAGGACTTGTCGAGCACGCGGGCCGAGTCCTTGACCGCCTGCTTCGCCTTGATAGTGCCGTAGGTGACGATCTGGGCGACGTGATCCTTGCCGTACTTCTCGGTCACATAGTCGAGGACCTCACCCCGCCGGCGCTCGTCGAAGTCGATGTCGAAGTCTGGCAGCGAGGGCCGTTCCGGGTTGAGGAAGCGTTCGAACAGCAGGCCGTAGGCCAGCGGATCGAGGTCGGTGATGCCCATCGCATAAGCGATGATCGACCCGGCACCCGAACCACGGCCGGGTCCGACCCGAATGTGGTGGCGCTTGGCCCAGCTGATGTAGTCGGCGACCACCAAGTAGTAGCCCGGGTAACCCTTGGCCAGAATGACGCCCATCTCGTAGTCGGCGCGTTCCCGGACATGGCTGGGCAGCGGGTCGCCGAACCGGTGTCGCAGGCCTTCCTCCGCCTCGTGCCGGAACCAGGACTCCTCGGTGTGGCCGTCGGGCACGTCGAAGATCGGCATGAAGGTGCCGTTGCCCTCGTCGAAACCGGTCTGACAGCGTTCGGCGATCTCGAGTGTCGCGTCACATGCCTCGGGCAGATTGCTGAACAGCGTCCGCATCTCGTCGGCCGGCCGCAGGTAGTAGCCCGTGCCGTCGAACTTGAAGCGGTCGGGGCTGTTCAGGCGGGCGCCGGAGGAGACGCACAGCAAGATGTCCTGCGACTTCGCGTCCTCGGCGTGCACGTAGTGCAGGTCGTTGGTGGCGACCAACGGGGCACCGATCTTCTTGGCCAGTCGCAGCAGGTCACCGCGCACCCGGGTCTCGATCGACAGCCCATGGTCCATCAGTTCGACGTAGAAGTTCTGTCTGCCGAAGATCGACTGGAACTCGGCGGCCGAGGCGACCGCTTTGTCGAACAGCCCGAGCCGCAGGTACGTCTGAACCTCACCCGACGGACAGCCGGTGGTGGCGATGAGTCCGTCGTGGTACTCGTTCAGCAGTTCGCGGTCGGCCCGCGGCTTGTAGAAGTGGCCCTCCAGGCTGGAGCGGGACGACAATCGGAACAGATTGTGCATGCCCTCGCGGGTCTGGCTCCACAGCGTCATGTGGGTGTAGGCGCCCTTGGCGGCCACGTCGTCGCCGGTGCCGTCCCCGAACTGGACGCGCTTGCGCTCCCATCGCGGGGTGCCGGGGGTGAGGTACGCCTCCAGCCCGATGATCGGCTTCAACTCGTACTTCTGGGCGGCCTTGTAGAACTCGTAAGCGCCGAACATATTGCCGTGGTCGGTGATGCCAAGCGCCGGCATGCCTTGTTGGCTCGCCGCCTTCATCAGGTCATCCACCCGGGCCGCGCCATCCAGCATCGAGAAGTCGGTGTGGTTGTGCAGATGGACGAACCCCCGCGACATCGAGACCTACCTACCCTTCCAGACGCCACCCGGCGCGACCTGCATCACCATACCTGGGGACCAAGGTCGCTCGAACCGGCCACACCGGGTAGTTTCGCACTCATGCTTGCCATCAGCGCCGTCAGCCTATCCCCCACCAACCCGCTCGAGGGCTTGGAGATCGCCGACCGTCCCGAACCGGTGCCCCACGACGATTGGGTGCCGATCCGGATGCGGGCGACCACGCTGAACCACCACGACCTGTGGTCGCTCAAGGGCGTCGGACTGCGGGACGAGCAACTCCCCCGCATCCTCGGCTGCGACGGTGCGGGGGTCGATCCGCAGGGCAACGAGGTGATCATCGCCCCCGTCATCACCAGACCCGGCTGGCGGCTCGACGAGACCCTCGACCCGAAGCGTTCGCTGTTCTCCGAGGTTGTGGACGGCACGTTCGCCGAACTCGTCCTGGTTCCTCGCGCCAACCTGGTGCCGAAGCCCGCCGGCTGGTCCTGGGAGACGGCGGCCGTGGCCTCGCTGACCTGGCTCACCGCCTACCGGATGTTGTTCACCCAGTCCGGGCTGCGGCCCGGTGAGCTGGTGCTGGTGCAGGGCGCCGGGGGCGGAGTGAACAGCGCCTGCGTCCAGTTGGCGCGGGCTGTCGGCGTCCGGGTCTGGGTCACCAGCCGGGATGCCGGCCGCCGGGACCGCGCCCTCGAGTTGGGCGCCGAGCAGGTCTTCGAGTCCGGCGCCCGGCTGCCCGAAAAGGTGGACGCGGTCATCGACAACGTCGGTGCGGCCACCTGGAGCCACTCGATCAACGTGCTGCGCCCCGGCGGGATCTTGGTCACCTGCGGCGCGACCAGCGGTGACGCTCCCACCAGGGCCGAACTCAGCAAGATCTTCTTCCGCGAGCTGCGCATCCAGGGCTCGACCGCCGGCACGAGGTCGGAACTGCAGTCCGTGGTTGCGCTCGCCCAGGCCGCCGGCATCCAGCCGCTGATCGACACGGTGCTCCCGCTTGCCGACGCACGGCGGGGCTTCGCACGGCTCGCAGCGGGCGAGGTCTTCGGCAAGATCGTCTTCACATCCTGAGGCTCGACGGTCAGGCCAACAACTGCCGATCCGCGGGGTTGACAGGCCGGGGCAGCACGCTGGGCTCGCCGGTCAGGAATGCGTCCACGCCGTTGGCACAGCTGCGTCCCTCGGCGATCGCCCAGACGATCAGCGACTGCCCACGTCCGGCGTCACCGCAGGCGAAGACACCCGGAACACTGGTCCCGAAGCTGTCGTCGCGCACGATGTTGCCGCGCTCATCCACCGCCACGCCGAGTTGGTCGACCACCCCTGCGGTCTCCGGACCGAGGAAGCCCATCGCCAGCAGGACCAACTGCGCCGGGATCTGGCGTGCGCTGCCGGGGACGGGGGCGAATCGGGTCTCAGGTCCTGCGACCTCTACCAGTCGCAGTCCGCTGACATGCCCGTCCGCGCCGACGAACTCGGTGGTGTTGACGGCGTAGACACGCTCGCCGCCCTCCTCGTTCGCCGAAGAGATCCGGAAGATCATCGGATAGGTCGGCCAAGGCTGGCTTTCCGGACGCTCGGCCGGCGGGTGCGGCATGATCTCCAGTTGCGTCACCGAGCGGGCGCCCTGCCGCAGCGCGGTGCCCAGGCAGTCGTTGGAGGTGTCACCACCGCCGATTATGATCACGTCCTTGCCGGCGGCGCTGAGCTGTCCCTCCACCGGCCCAGCAAGGGCCTTCGTCGCCTGCGTTAGATAGTCCATCGCCTGGTGGATGCCGTCAAGTTCGCGTCCGGGTACCGGCAGGTCGCGCGGACGCGTGGCGCCGATCGCCAGCACCACCGCGTCGAAACGCTCCAACAGCTGTTCGCCGGTGATGTCGGTGCCGATCTGGGTGCTCGGCTTGAAGGTGGTGCCCTCCAGTGCCATCTGCTTCAGGCGCCGGTCGAGGACCTTCTTCTCCATCTTGAAGTTGGGGATGCCGTATCGCAGCAGGCCACCGATGGCGTCGGCACGTTCGTAGACCACCACGGTGTGACCGGCACGAGTCAGCTGCTGGGCGACCGCCAGCCCCGCGGGCCCCGAGCCGACGACGGCAACGGTCTTCAGCGTGTGCCAGTCGGCCTGCTGTGGCGTTATCCGGCGATCCGCCCAGCCCTTGTCGACCAGCGCGACCTCGATGTTCTTGATGGTCACCGGGTCACGGTTGATGCCGAGCACGCAGGCGGTCTCGCACGGTGCCGGGCAGAGCCGGCCGGTGAACTCGGGGAAGTTGTTCGTGGCGTGCAGCCGCTCAAGGGCGTCCTGCCACTCGTCCCGCCAAAGCAGGTCGTTCCATTCCGGGATCAGGTTCCCCAGCGGACACCCTTGGTGGCAGAACGGCACGCCGCAGTCCATGCAGCGGCCGGCCTGCTTGCTGATGATCGGCAGCAGGACGGCGCCGGGCGTGTCCGGGTAGACCTCGTCCCAGTCGTGCAGACGTTCGGCCACCGAGCGGCGGGTCGCCACCTCGCGTGGCGTGGTCAGGAAGCCGGTGGGATCAGCCATGTGCTGCCTCCATCATGATCTGGGTCAGTTCGGTCTGGGACAACCCACGTCCGAGCGCGTCGTCGCGCGCCCTGACGATGCGCGCGTAGTCTCGCGGCTCGATCTTGGTGAAGCGCTCGGCGATCATCTCGGGGCCGCCGGCCAACAGTTCGGCGGCGCGCTTCGAACCGGTCATCTCGTGATGGCGCTCCAGCAACTGCAGGACGCGTTCGGTGTCGGCCTCGCTCATCGGGGCCGGGTCGACGTATTCGTCGTTCAGGTCGGTCAGGTCCAGGTCGATCACCCAGGCGATGCCACCCGACATGCCGGCCGCCAGGTTACGTCCGGACGGACCGCAGATCAGCACCTCGCCGCCTGTCATGTACTCGCAGGCATGGTCACCCACCCCCTCCACCACGGCGGTGGCGCCGGAGTTACGGACACAGAACCGCTCCCCCGCCCGACCGTTGAGGAAGATCTCGCCGGACGTGGCGCCGTAGCCCACCACGTTGCCGGTAATGATCTGATCCGTTGCCTCGAAGGTGGCGTCCGGGTGGAGGCGGACCGCAATCCGCCCGCCCGACAACCCCTTGCCGAGGTAATCGTTGGCGTCCCCGGTCAGCAGCAGGCTTACTCCGTTCGGCAGGAAGGCCCCGAAGCTTTGGCCTGCGGTGCCCACCAGTTCCAGGTTGATGGTGTCATCGGGCAGGCCCTGACCTTGCGTCGCCATGGTGACCCGGTGGCCGAGCATCGTGCCGACGGTGCGGTTCGTGTTCCGGATGGGTAGCTTGGCGTGCACCCGCTCCCCACCGTCCAGGGCGGGACCGGCAAGCCTGATCAACTCGACGTCCAGCGAAGCGTCGAGTTCGTGGTCCTGGTCGGTGACCTGGAGCCGCGGCGCGTCGGCGGGCAGGTCCACCTGGTACAGGATCGGGTTCAGGTCGAGGCCTGCCGCCTTGTAGTGCTCGACGCCCTGTCGGGTCTGCAGGCATTCCACCCTGCCGACCGCCTCGGCCAGCGTCCGGAAGCCGAGCTGCGCCAAGTATTCGCGCACCTCCTGGGCGATGAACTCCATGAAGTTGACGACGTACTCGGGTTTGCCGGCGAACTTCTTGCGCAGTTCCGGATTCTGGGTCGCGACCCCGACCGGGCAGGTGTCCTTGTGGCAGACCCGCATCATGATGCACCCGGAGGTGACCAGCGCGGTGGTGGCGAACCCGAACTCCTCGGCGCCCAACAATGCGGCGATCACCACGTCGCGTCCGGTCTTCAGTTGGCCGTCGCACTGCACGACGATGCGGTCCCGCAACCCGTTCAACAACAGCGTCTGTTGGGTCTCGGCCAAGCCGAGTTCCCATGGTCCGCCGGCATGCTTGATGGACGTCAGCGGAGCTGCACCGGTACCGCCGTCGTGGCCCGAGATCAGCACGACGTCCGCCTTGGCCTTGCTGACCCCCGCCGCGACTGTGCCGACCCCGATCTCGCTCACCAGTTTGACGTGCACCCGGGCCGTCGGGTTGGCGCACTTCAGGTCGTGGATCAGCTGCTTGAGGTCTTCGATTGAGTAGATGTCGTGGTGCGGCGGCGGGCTGATGAGGCCGACGCCCGGGGTGGCGTGCCGGGTGCGCGCGATCCACGGATAGACCTTGGGGCCGGGCAACTGGCCGCCCTCGCCCGGCTTGGCACCTTGGGCCATCTTGATCTGCAGGTCGGTGGCGTAGCTCAGGTACTCCGAGGTGACGCCGAAGCGTCCCGAGGCGACCTGCTTGATCGCCGAGCACCGTTCCGGGTCGTGCAGACGCTCGGGGTCCTCGCCGCCCTCGCCGGTGTTCGACCTGGCGCCCAACCGGTTCATCGCGATCGCCAGCGTCTCGTGGGCCTCCTGGCTGATGGAGCCGTAGCTCATCGCGCCGGTACTGAAACGCTTGACGATCGAAGCGACCGGCTCCACCTCGTCGATCGGGATCGGGTCGCGCTGCGGCACCAATTCCAGCAGCGAACGCAGCGTCATCAACCGGGATGAGTTGTCATCCACCCGTGCGGTGTAGCGCTTGAAGACGTCATAGCGTCCGGTCTGGGTGGCGTGCTGCAGACGGAAGATGGACTCCGGATCGAACAGGTGTTGCTCGCTCTCGCGTCGCCAGTAGTACTGGCCACCAGTGATCAGGGTGCGGTGCGGCAGAGCATTGGTCTTGGGGTATGCGCGTTCGTGGTGTGCGGTGATGTCCTTGGCCAGTTCAGCCAGTCCGATGCCCTCGATCCGCGACGTGGTGTCGGTGAAGAACTCGTTCATGAACTCGCTGCTGAGTCCCACCGCCTCGAAGATCTCGGCGCCCTGGTAGGACGCCATCGTCGAGACCCCCATCTTGCTCATCACCTTGAGCAGCCCGTGCTCCAGGGCATGACTGACGTTGCTGATCGCGACCTCTGGCGCGACGTTGACGAGTTGCTCGCGACGGGCAAGGTCTTCGGCGCTTTCGAAGAGCAGGTAGGGGTTCACCGCCGCCGACCCGTAGCCCATGAGCAGCGCCATGTGATGCACCTCGCGCACGTCGCCGGCCTCCACGACCATGCCGATCTGGACTCGCTTCTTCATCTGGACCAGGTGGTGGTGCATGTTCGCGGTCGCCAGCAGGGACGGGATGGGCGCCCGGTCCTCGGTGGCGTGCCGGTCGCTGAGCACCATGTAGAGGGCGCCCTCTTCGATGGCTGTCGTCGCCTCGTCCCGCATTTCGGCAAGACGAGCACGCAGCGCGGCCACCCCGCCGTCCACGTTGTACAGGCAACTGATCACCCTGGTCAGGCCGCGCGGCCGGTCGGCCCGCTCGCCGAGGTGGACGATCTTGGCCAGTTGCTCGGAGTCGATGACCGGTGATCTCAGGACCAGCTGGTGGGCCGACTCCGGCCCCGGATTCAGCAGGTTGGCCTCCGGACCCGACCTGGTCTCCAGCGAGGTGACCAGTTCCTCACGGATGGCGTCCAGCGGAGGGTTGGTGACTTGCGCGAACAGCTGGCTGAAGTAGTCGAACAGCGAACGCGGTTCGCACGACAGGACCGGTAGCGGGGTGTCGTTGCCCATCGACCCGATCGCCTCACTTCCGGTGTTCGCCATGGGCGCGACGATCGTGGTCAGGTCCTCGTTGGAGTAGCCGAAGAGTTGCTGACGACGCGCCACCGAGCTGGGGCTGTGCACGATGTGAGTGCGCTCCGGCAGGTCGTCCAGGAAGACCCGGCCGTGCGCCAGCCACTCCCCGTAGGGATGCTCGGCCGCCAACTGGTCCTTGATCTCCCGATCGTCGATCAACCGATGCTCTGCCAGGTCGACCAGCAGCATTCGGCCGGGCTGCAGGCGCCCCTTCTGGCGTACCTGCGCGGTCGGCACATCCAGCACGCCCGCCTCGGACGCGAAGATCACCCGGTCGTCGGTCACCCAGTAGCGCGCCGGACGCAGGCCGTTGCGGTCCAGGGTGGCGCCGATCAACGAACCGTCGGTGAAGGCGATGCAGGCCGGGCCGTCCCAGGGCTCCATCAGGCAGGCGTGGTAGTCGAAGAAGTCGCGATGGGCTTGCGGCATGGCATCGTTGCGCTGCCAAGCCTCAGGGATCATCATCATCACCGCATGTGGCAGGCTGCGCCCCCCCAGGTGCAGCAGTTCCAGCACCTGGTCGAAGGACGCGGAGTCGGAGTCGCCGGGCGGGCAGATCGGGAAGAGCCGTTCCAGGTCGCCGGGGATCAGGTCGGATTCGAGTAGCGCCTCACGGGCCCGCATCCAGTTGCGGTTCCCCTTCACGGTGTTGATCTCGCCATTGTGGGCGATCATCCGGTAGGGATGTGCGAGCGGCCACGACGGGAAGGTGTTGGTCGAGAACCGGGAGTGGACCAGCGCAATCGCGGACGTGAAGCTCGGCTCGGTCAGGTCAGGGTAGACCTCGGTGAGCTGGCCGGTGGTCAGCATGCCCTTGTAGACCAAGGTCCGGCAGGAAAGGGACGCGAAGTACACCTCGGCCTCATTGCGGGCACGCCGCCGCAACGCGTAGACCTGCCGGTCCAGGTCGATACCCGCCGCGTGCTTGCGGTCGCTCACGAACAGTTGCGCCAGGTGCGGCATCGCACCTAGCGAGATCGGGCTGAGCGTGCCGGTACGCACCGGCACCTCCCGCCAACCATGCACCTTGAGGCGTTCCTCCAGCGCGATCTTCTCGATCGAGATCATCGCCATCTCGCGCTCGGCCTCATCTGTGGGCAGGAAGGCGATGCCGACCGCATACTCTCCGGCGGGTGGCAGTGGGAAGTCGACTTGGCCACGAAGGAACTCATCTGGCACCTGGACCAGGATGCCTGCGCCATCCCCGGCCGCCGCGTCCGCTCCGGTGGCGCCGCGATGGTCGAGGTTCGCCAAGGCGGTCAAACCGTCAAGCACCAAGTCGTGGCTGGGCTTGCCGTCCAGCTTGGCGACGAACGCGACACCGCAGGCGTCATGCTCGAATGCAGGGTCATACAAGCCTTGGCGTTCGGGCGCTGTGGTGTACGAGCTCATCTGCGCTCCCTCCGGTTGAAATCATCGGAACACTAACCGCGGTGTGTTACGAACAGTTTTCAGCCGTGTGAGAGTTGGTCGACTGGGCGTTCGACCAGCGATCGCTACCCTTGGGTCATGAGTACCGTGACCGATTGCTTGCAGGCCGCTGACGCGACCATCGCCGCTGGTCGCGTCGTTGTCGCTCAGATGCTGGCTCGCCTCGGTGAGAGCAACTCCCCACGGTGCTGCACGGGGGCCGGGCGATGAACCGCCCGCAGGAGGCCGTCCAGGCGGAACTGGTCGCCGTCGCGGTCGGGGTGCTCGACGGCGCGCCGCGTGTCCTCACCACCTCCGCGTCCCAGCTTCAACTTCCGGCTGGGCCGTTGCGCGAAGACCACCGCTCGATGCAGGCGGGGTTGCGTGCATGGGTGGAGGAGAAGACCGGGCTGAGACTCGGCTACGTCGAGCAGCTCTACACCTTCGCCGACCGTGACCGAGCTGGCTCGCAGCGGACGATCTCGGTGAGCTACCTCGGCCTCACCTGGCTGGAGCACGGCGATCTGGAGCGGTGGGTGAGCTGGTACGACCTGTTCCCCTGGGAGGACCAGCGCGACGGCGGCGCGCTGCTGGGTGCGCTCGAGCCTCATCTGCGGGCGTGGGCGAATGCGGAGGACTCCGAGCGGCGGGAGGTGCGCTGTCGGGTCACCTTCGGTCTCGACGGCACCGACTGGCATCCCGAACTGGCACTGCAACGCTACGAGGTGCTCTACGAGGCAGGCCTGGTGCCGGAGTCACCCGACTCGCGCGAGGCTCTGCCCCCTCAGATCGTCGGTCCGTGGATGCTGCACGACCATCGCAGGATCGTGGCCACCGCGATGGGTCGGCTGCGCGCGAAGATCCAGTACCGACCGGTCGTCTTCGAGCTGATGCCGCCGGAGTTCACGCTGGGACAACTTCAGGCCTGCGTGGAGGCGATCGCGGGCCAGCATGTGCACAAGCAGAACTTCCGCCGGATCGTGGAGCAGCAGCGTCTGGTGGAGGAGACCGGCGGCACGACCTCGGAAACGGGGGGACGCCCGGCGCGGTTGTTCCGCTTCCGACGAGAGATCCTCGACGAGCGCGCCGCTGGCGGTACCAAACTCCCCCGTACCCGCTGAAGATCTCGAACGAGCCGGGGGCTTCCCGAGAGCGTCCCCTAAGTGCTAATCTTGAGCAAATCATATGCTCATATCAAGCATAAAGGGGATTACAGTGACGTCCCAGACCACCATGCCCGCAACCACACCCCGCACCCCAGACGCAACTCCCGCGCTCCACCTGCCGATCCGGCCGTTGGACGCGGACACCTGGGACGCCGCTGCCGCCGATATCGAGGCCATCACCGAACTCAAACGCGAGAAGGACGCGGTCATCCTGGCCCACAACTACATGACCGGTGACATCTTCCACGGCGTGGCCGACATCACCGGCGACAGCCTCGCGCTCGCCCGCGAGGCCCGCCACGTCACCCAGTCGACGATCGTGCTGGCCGGAGTCCACTTCATGGCCGAGACCGCGAAGCTCCTCAACCCGGGTAAGCGCGTCCTGCTGCCGGATCTGCGGGCCGGGTGCTCCTTGGCCGCATCGGTTACCGCCGAGGACGTCAGCGCCCTTCGTGCCGCCCACCCCGGGGTTCCCGTGGTCACCTATGTCAACACCTCGGTGGCGGTGAAGGCGGCGTCGGACATCTGCTGCACTTCGGGCAACGCCCTGCGGGTGGTCGAGTCCCTCGGGGTTGATCGAGTGATCATGATCCCCGACCAATACCTCGCCCGTAACATCGCGGCGCAGACCGGGGTGGACATGATCATCTGGCCCGGCGCCTGCGAGGTCCACGAGCAGTTCACCGCAGCCGAGGTGCGCGCCCTGCGCGACGAGTACCCCGGCGTCACCGTCCTCGCCCACCCGGAGTGCCCGCCGGAAGTCGTCGCGGAAGCCGATTTTGCGGGCTCCACCGCCCAAATGTCGGACTTCGTGGCCAGCCGTCGCGCCTCCATGGTCGCGCTGGTCACCGAATGCTCGATGAGCGCCAACCTCGCCGGCGCCCACCCGGAGGTGGAGTTCATCGGCATGTGCCGGCTGTGCCCGCACATGCAGCGCATTACCTTGAAAGGCATCCGAACCGCGCTCGAGACCGGCCGACACGAGATCAGCGTCGACCCGGCGATCGCCGACCGCGCCCGCCTCGCCGTCGAGCGCATGCTCGCCGTCTGACGCACGAGCCGAGGACCCCACGATGACAGTCATCATCGGCGCCGGCCTGGCTGGCCTCGCGACCGCACTCCACCTTGCCCCACAGCGCTGCGTCCTGCTCACGGCGGGGACGCTGCAGGCCGAGACCCGGTGGCGCGAGCCCGCGTCCGGTTGGGCGCAAGGAGGCATCGCGGCTGCCGTGTCGCCCGCCGACGAGCCCTGCCGCCATGCCAGCGACACCATCGCTGCCGGTGCGGGGTTGTGCGACCCCGACGTCGTCGCCCAGATCACCGCTGCCGCTCCCAGCGCCATCGAGTGGCTGGTGAACCAGGGCGTGCCCTTCGACCGCGAGCCCGACGGCGCTCTCGCGCTCGGTCTTGAAGGCGCGCACGGTATGCGTCGCATCGTGCATGCCCGCGGCGACTCCACCGGCGCCGAGGTGATGCGAACGCTGGCGGCTGTGGCCGCGCGCACGCCTTCGATCTCGGTACTGGAACGGGCCCGGGCCACTCGGATCGTGATGGTGGACGGCGCGGTGGCAGGTGTCGAGATCGAGCGTGACGGCGTCCGCCTCGTGCTTCCGACCGCAAGGGTGGTCCTTGCGACCGGCGGAGTAGGTGGGCTGTTCGCCCGCACCACGAACCCGCTCGGTTCCTACGGACAAGGCCTGGTACTCGCGGCACGTGCCGGTGCCCGCCTTCGAGACCTCGAGATGGTCCAGTTCCACCCCACCGCGTTCGATCTTGGTGGGCTCGACCCGATGCCGCTGATCAGCGAAGCCGTGCGCGGTGAAGGAGCGCTGCTCGTCACCGCCGACGGCCGCCCGGTGCTCGACAACCCGCTCGCGGCGCGGGACGTCGTCGCCCGCGCGGTCTTCGCCAGCCTGCAGCGCGGGGAGCAGGTCTTCCTCGATGCCCGGGACGCGATCGGCGCCGAGTTTCCCGATCACTTCCCCACCGTCACAGCCAAGTGCCGCGCCGCAGGAGTGGATCCTGTGACTCAGCTGATCCCCGTCAGCCCCGCCGCCCACTACCACATGGGCGGCGTGCTCACCGACGCCACCGGACGCACCACAGCGCCCGGTCTGTGGGCGGTGGGTGAAGTGGCCAGCACCGGATTGCACGGCGCGAACCGGCTGGCCAGCAACTCGCTGCTCGAAGCGGTGGTGATGGGGACGCTCGCCGCCCACGACATCGCCGGCGCGCCCGAATCCGGCATCGGCGGTGCGGCGAGCCCTCTAGCCGCGATCGCCGCACTCCCGGACGGCGGTCGCCAGCTGAAGGGCACCGACCGCCCCGAGGCCCGTTTGCGCCTCGACATGTTCGCCGTCGTCGGGGTAGCGCGCGACGGCGCCACGCTTGGGCCCTTGGTTGCGCGCTTGCAGGACGAAGTCGTGGCCCGCCGACACGCCGGTTCCGGCGACGCCTTCGAGGCGGTCCCCATCGCCACCTTGGCGGCTCTTGCCATCGCGTGGTCTGCTCTGCGGCGCGAGGAATCGCGGGGTGCTCACACCCGCACAGACTTCCCCGCCCCTGGCATCGCTGCCCACCAAACCCTGGTATTGGAAGATCTGTTGCTCACCGAAACCCTGACCGGAGGACTCCGATGACCCTGCCCACAGCACTGCTCGAACCCACCGTGCGCCGGGCCCTCGCCGAAGACCTCGGTACTGCCGGCGATCTGACCACGAACGCGATCGTCTCGGCAGACCACCGCTCCGGTTTCGATGTGGTGGCACGCCAACCAGGCGTCATCTCCGGGATAGACGCCGCCACGCTCGCGTGGCGTCTGCTCGACTCCGAGGTGCAGGTGGACGTCCGACTGGGCGAGGGCGCCTCCGTGACCCCGGGGGACGTCGTGGCCACGGTCTTTGGGCCGACCCGCGCCCTGCTGAGCGGGGAACGCGTCGCGCTGAACCTGCTTTGCCACCTCAGCGGTGTTGCCAGCGCGACAGCGGGCCTGGTGGCCGCGGTCGCACACACGCGGGCTCGGATCACCTGCACCCGCAAGACCACCGTCGGTCTGCGGGCACTGGAGAAGGCGGCGGTGCGGGCCGGGGGCGGGGTGAACCACCGCTTCGGGCTGCACGATGCCGTCCTCATCAAGGACAACCACATCGCGATCGCCGGCAGTCTGCCGGAGGCGATCCGGCGGGCCCGGTCAGGTGTGGGACATCTGGTTGCCATCGAATTCGAGGTTGACACCCTTGAGCAGCTCGCCGAGGTGCTCGCCGACCCTGACTTGGTGGCCTCGTGCCGGGCAGTCCTGTTGGACAACATGGGGCCGGAGACGCTGCGCCAAGCAGTCGCCTTGGTAGGCGGACGGCTCGTGACCGAAGCTTCCGGACGAATCACGGCACAGACCGCTGCCGCCCTCGCAGAGACTGGCGTAGACCTGATCTCCGCGGGCTGGATCACCCACTCGGCACCCGTCCTGGACCTCGGACTCGACGCGTAGGCCAAAGGCGCTCGCCGTTGCCGGGCGGCTAGCGCGGCCGTGCGGGCACCAGGTGGCCCTGCGGCTTGGCGAAGCCGAAGGACCACAGCTGGTAACCGGGCCGGCGCCGCAATTGCCAGATGAGCAGGGCCACCGCCCCAGCGAAGAGAATCAGCGAGACATAGCTGTTGACCCGCCAACCCCCGACCTGGTTGACGGGGTCGATACGCAGGCTCTCGATGAAGAACCTGCCGAAGGTGTACCAGATGACATAGCAGGTGAACAGTTTGCCGCGTCCCAGCTTGAAGCGGCGCTCGACCCACAGCAGGACGAAACCACCGAGCCCCGTCCAGACCATCTCGTACAGGAAGGTCGGGTGGTAGGTCGAATACGACTCGTAGCCGGTGGGTCGGTATCGCGGTTCGACGTACAGCGCCCACGGCAGGTCGGTGGGCCGACCGAACAGTTCCTGGTTGAACCAGTTGCCCAGTCGCCCCAGCGATTGCGCAAACAGCAGTCCCGGCGCGATGACGTCCGCCAGTTCCCCGAAGCTGAACCGGTAGCGCCGGGCCAACAGCCAAGCGGCGAACGCACCGAGCATCACACCGCCCCAGATGCCGAGGCCGCCGCTGCGAATATTGAACGCCTGCCACGGGTTGCGTCCCGGACCGAAGTACAGCTGGTAGTCGGTGATCACGTGATAGAGGCGAGCACCGATGATCCCGACCACCACCAGGATCAGTGCGATGGTGTCGAAACGGTCAGCGTCGCCGCCACGCTGGACGAACCTGCGCCGACTCAGCCACGCTGCGATGAAGATGCCGACCAGGATGCAGATCGCGTAGTAGCGGATCTCGACCGGGCCGATGAAGAAACCCCCGGCTGGCGGAGCTGGGATCTGCAGCGGAGTCACCGGCGGCTCCGGCGTACGCCGGCAGCCAGGTCGGCGGCTTTCTCTCGCAATCCGGTCAAGTCGTCGCTGCCGGCATCGTCGGCCGCGATCAGGCAGTTGACCAGCGCTGAGCCGACGATGACCGCGTCCGCGTAGCTGCCCACCTCGGCAGCCTGGTCGCCGTTGGACACACCCAGCCCGACACCGACGGGCAGACTCGGGTCGGCCTTCCGGGCGCGCTGGACGATCACCGGAGCGGCCGAGGATGTCTCGGATCGGACGCCGGTCACCCCCATCACCGAAGTGGCGTAGACCCAGCCGCGACAGGCGGCCATGGTTTCGCGAATGCGCTCGTCGGTGGAACTGGGCGCAATCAGGAAGACGCGGTCGAGCCCATGGGAATCGGAGGCCGCCATCCATTCGCCAGCCTCGTCGGGCGTCAGATCGGGGGTGATCAATCCAGCGCCGCCGGCAGCGGCCAGGTCACGGGCGAACGCCGCCACACCGTAGCGCTCGACCAGGTTCCAGTAGATCATCACCATCGGGGTCGCGCCGGCCGCCGCCACCGTCTCGGATGCGGTGAAGACGTCGCGGGTGCGCACCCCACGCTCCAAGGCGCGCGTGGTGGCGTGCTGGATCGCCAGCCCGTCCATCATCGGATCGGAGTAGGGCATACCGATCTCCACCAGGTCGGCGCCCACCCCGTCGGTGCCCTCAATGACCGCCCGCATGGCCGCCAAGGAGCCGGGCACCGACGGGAAACCGACCGGCAGGTAGGCGACCAGGGCGGCGCGTCCCGATTCGCCGGCCTGACGCAGCACGTGGCCAGAGATGCCCAGCCGGGGATCGTATGCCTTCACTTCAGCGCTCCCGTCGACCTGTCGGCCACCCCGCGGATGCCGAAGTAGGCCATCGCGGTGTCCACATCCTTGTCGCCTCGTCCGGACAGGTTGACCACGATGAGCGGGCGCGTGTCCGGGTCCGTCTCGGCCAGCCGCAGACCCAGCCGACGGGCACCCGCGACCGCATGGGCCGATTCGATGGCCGGCATGATGCCTTCGGTGCGACTGAGCAGCCGGAAGGCGTCCATGGCCTCCGCGTCATCGACCGGCTCGTAGGTCGCCCGGCCGGTCTTCGCCAGCAGCGCATGCTGCGGGCCGACTGCCGGATAATCCAAGCCTGCCGAGATTGAGTGTGACTCGATGGTCTGCCCGTCCTCGTCCTGCAGGACGAAGGTCCGGGTACCGTGCAGGACGCCGATCGAACCGCCGGTGATGGACGCAGCGTGCTGCCCGGTAGCCACCCCTGCGCCGCCGGCTTCGAAACCGTACAGCTGCACCTGGGTGTCGTCGAGGAAGTCGGCGAACATGCCGATGGCATTGGAACCGCCACCGACACAGGCGCAAACGATGTCGGGTAGCCGCCCGAAGCGCTCCAGCACCTGGGCGCGTGCCTCGGTGCTGATGATGCGCTGGAACTCGCGAACCATCATCGGGAAGGGATGCGGCCCGGACGCGCTGCCTATCAGGTAGTGGGTGTTTTCGACGTTGGTGACCCAGTCGCGCATCGCCTCGTTCATGGCGTCCTTGAGGGTCTGGCTGCCGGCCTCGACGGCCACCACCTCGGCGCCCAGCAGTTGCATGCGCGCCACGTTCAGTGCTTGGCGTTCGGTGTCGACTCGGCCCATGTAGACGCGGCACTCGAAGCCCAGCAGCGCTGCGATGGTGGCAGTGGCGACACCGTGCTGCCCGGCCCCGGTTTCCGCGATGACCCGGGTCTTGCCCATCCGCTTGGTCAGCAGGCCTTGGCCGATGACGTTGTTGATCTTGTGGGAGCCGGTGTGGTTGAGGTCCTCCCGCTTCAGCAGGATGGTCGCGTTGCCGCAGTGCTGGCTGAACCGCTTCGCCTCGGTCAATGGGCTGGGCCGTCCGGCGTAGTTGACTTGCAGGTCGGCGACCTCGGTGGCGAATTCGGGGTCGGACTGGGCATGGGTGAAGGCCTCGGTCAACTC
>CALMKG010000253.1 GCA_937867175.1 uncultured Propionibacterium sp.
CGCAGCGAGCACGACCGCAAGCGGCGCGAACGCGAGCAGGTCAGCCTGGTGGGCTATGAAGTGGACCGTCTCGACGACGACCTGCCCGATGAACCGATCAATCATTGGGCCGCCGGAGCCGGCTCGGCAGGGCAACTCACGCCGCTGGCGATTGAGGACGGCGAACGCTGGTGAGGCGTCTGGTGGCCACGCTCGCGATGGTCGTCCTGGCGATCGGTGGTCTGGCGGTTGCGCCGGCAGATGCTGACGACACCATCCGCACTCAGTGGTATACCGCTCCGACGGGCTTGGATGAGTTGAAGGCCCGCGGCCTGGATGGCACAGGGGTGACGATCGCGATCATCGATGGACCGATCGATACCAGCGTGCCGGAGCTCGTGGGCGCCGATATCACGGTCAACGATCCCTGCGGGGCGCCGACCGCCCCGGCCGAGGCCGCGCATGCGACCCGGGTGGCGTCCATCCTGGCGAGCCCCGACTTCGGCTGGGCACCGAAGGCAAAGTACCTCAACTATGTGCTTCCGCTGAGCGACGACGTCCCCGAGGCCTGCCAGACGGGCTTCGTCAACTCGACGGGATCGCTGATCAATCAGGCGGTCCGCGACGGCGCCGACATCATCTCGATTCAGGTCGTGGACGATCCGGCTCCCGGCGACCCGTTCGCGATCAGCAATGCGGCACTGCACAAGGTGCCGGTTGTCATCGCGGCCGGCAGTGACTCCGAGGTCGAATGGCGGATGTCGGTGCTGAACTACACCGTCGGGGTGGCCTCCAGCGGCAACGACGGGCAGCATCTGGCGTCCAACAACCACGGCCCGGCGCTGACCCTGCTGGCGCCCGGGGTCGACATCATGGGCCGACGACCCGATGAGAGCGGCGCGCTCACCTTGGTGGACGCCGCCCAGGGCACGTCGTTCGCGGCGCCGATGGTCACCGGCGCGATAGCCCTGGCGATGCAGCAGCATCCGGACGCCGACCCGGATCAGCTGCTGCATGCGCTGGCCGCCACTGCTGCACGCTACGGCGACGAGTGGAACGAGATGATCGGGTGGGGCCGGTTGGATGCGGTCGCACTGGTGAATGCCGACCCCCGCACGTTCCCGACCGGAAACCCGTTTGCGGACAAGAACCCGGGAGGCGAGCCTTCCCCCGAACAAGTCGCGGACTACCGGGATGGGTTGGTAGACCCCACGTGGCTGTACGGCGACAACGACTACGTCTATCGCGGCGACGACACCATCTTGTGCAAGTTCGCCCTCAATTGTGAACTGGGTACTTCGCCTCGGTACGCCACACTCAGTCCTCATCCCTCGGTGTCTGCTGCTTCGTTCCCACCCGCTACAGACTCGGAGCCGGCGTCGGATGCCGCCGAGCCCGGTGCGGCACTGGCCATTGGCCTGGGGGGTGTGGTGATCGTTGGGCTGGTCGCCTTCTTGGTGATTCGGCGCAAGCGTTCCAACGTGGCAGAGACGAGCCGAGACTGACAGCCACCCGCATCGCCGAAGGTCAGCTGCGTGACTGACTTCATCGAGAACTCGGAGGCGCGTCGTTAGTTGGCAGGCATGTCGGGGTTGTTCGTGACCGCGCACACCGGGCGTCACAGCCGCTTGACGAACTCCACCGCCAGCTTCAGTGGCACGCCTAGCGTTTCTCGGACGAGTTGTGTCGCCTTAATGGGACCGGACCGGTCCGCGTCCCGAATAGCACGCAGTTTGTCGCGATCGATGTCGGCTTCGGTGAGCATCCGATCGACCGAACCGTAGCGTTCGACAAATTCGAGTTCTTCTTCGCGCTGGCGAGCGGATTGTCTGCGGGTCTGTTTCACAGCGAAGACGATGATCGCTGGGACCGCGACGATGGCCAAAACCAGGAGCGCGGTTTGCGTTATGGGTGAGAACCACCAGTCCATAGCGGCTGCCTTTCAGTTGGTGCCCACTGGC
>CALMKG010000254.1 GCA_937867175.1 uncultured Propionibacterium sp.
CGGGCGATGCGTAACGGGCATCAACCGGGCTGACACAGCCAGCGAGAGACTCGGCGCGGCGCGCAGCGATTGCTGGCGCACGCGAGCGATCGATGCGGCATGCTGATCCCGGGTCCGATCGGAATGCAACTGCAATGCGGACGCGATCCAGCAACTCGGCGCCACCGTGGATGGTGAGCACGAGTTCCACGGAAGCCACGTCTGCGCCGGATGCGGAGAGGCATCTGGCCTCGACGCAATAGCCATGGAACGAGACCCGCTCGAAGCCGTGCAGCATCGCAGCGGAGAGTGCGTCATGCGCCAGAACGCGGAGCATCCGGCACTCCGGCGCGCTGGGATGCCCAACCGACGGGCGTGACGTGCTCGTCATAGCAACTGTCCTTCAGTTGCCGCCGGCGGTTCGGCGGGCGCGTCCGCGTTGAGCGAGACTTGCTGCAGGAGACGCAACTCCGCCGCGGTCGGCGTGATCCGACGCTGCGAGTGGCGCGGCGCTTCTTCTCCGGTGAACACCTTTCGAGGCACTTCGCCGAACAGCGCCACCGCGGCGCGCACTCGCTGTCGTGCCGCCTCGTCGGCTCCGGGCAGGAAGTCGCGCCGGCTCAAGGGAAGCATCTCCTCGCGCAGCAGGTGGCGCTCCCAGCGGATCGGTTCCAGGAAGAGCGCCCGCAGCCCGCGGCCGACGGCGCGGATGTCGGCCCTGCCCGCCTCGTCACTCATACGGTCCTTGAGCACGAGGGTCTTGACCATCCGCACGTGGTAGTCGAACTCGACGATCGCCTCGGCCGTGGCATAGCCATACGGACTGCGAAAGCCCAACTCCACGGTGACCGGACTGCGCGAAGCGAGAACGGACAGGGCGAGCCCCTTGCGACGGAGCCGCTCGAACTCGGCCTCTCTTGCTTCGATGACCTGACCCATTTGCGATCGGATGCCGGCCAGGGATTGATAGACCCGGATCAGGAGCCAGTCGGCGTAGGGGTTGTCGTTGGCCGACAGGTACCAGATCGCCTTCAGCATCGCCGCAAACCGCCGGCCGCCCGGGATCGCCGGTGCCTTGGTCACCGCATCGGCGGCGCGGCCAATGAACATCCGGAACGCATCCTGGGTGTGCAGCGTCATCGCATCGGGCGTCTCGTCGGCAAGCCGCCCCATCGCGGGCGGGGCGTTCGGCGCCGGCGCGTCGCGAGGGATCGGCGCGGAATCGACTGCTGTCGCTGCTCCGAGGGATGACGGCGTGTCTTGCGTTGTCATGGAGGACTCCGTGAAGGGGTGTTGTTGCGTCGGTTGGATGAGCGGGCGCGTTGTGTTCATGGCTGCCTGTTCGTGCCCATGCGCGCCTTGAGCTCGTCGATCATCTGTCTGACCTTCTGCCGCTGGGCCAAGGCCTTGGCTTGGTACTCGGGCGTGGCGCGCTCTGCAGCCAGGCGCTGCTCCTCGGCCTCGTGTTCGCGACGCCGGATGGCATCCTTCTGCCGCTGTTCGCGCTCGGCCGCTACACGGGGGCCGAGCTCGGGTACGAAGCTGCCGGCGGCGGCGCGGGCGATGAGCCCGCGCAGGTAGGCCACGGGGCTAAGGCGAACACCGCGCACCTGAAGCCGGCCTGCGAGTTCATCGAGCAGGCATTGGGCGTGATCACCGCAACGGCGCAGCAGCAGACGTGCTGCCTGGCGTTCGTCCGGCAGCATCTGCTCGGGAAAGATCAGTTCACCACCACCCGCCAACGTGTCCGGCGAACTCGCAGGCGAGGCGGTGTGCTGTGGTTGTACTGATTCACCTGTACTGTGATTCATAAGAAGAACGGCGCTTTCGGCTGAACCGTGTGGGCGGATCGGGCGAAACTGATCCGGCGGTTTCGGCGAGACAAGGCTGCGGGGTTGCCTCAGTCTTGATTCGACATTCGGTGAAGCCTTGTCTGCGGCAACGCCACGATCTGGATCCGCGTTGCGCGAGCCGAGGCTCCTCGCCGTCGATGCGTCGTCGGTGAGCAGGGCGAGCAGGCAGTCCAGCCGGATGCGCGCTACGAGGCTCGGCGGAATGCCGCGCAAGCACTCCTCCCAGAGCCCGGTGCGGACGAGATCGCGGCGCGCGGTTTCCTGTTCGCGCCGCGAGAGACCGATCTCTTCGAACCAGCGCGCTGCCGAGCTGGCGATCCAGTGGTCCAGGCGGTGCCTGACCTGCAGCCGCGTCAGGTGCAACGCGCGGGACAGCATCAGGCCGGCGTGCACGCCGCCGGCGACACCGGCGAGCGTGCGGTGGAAAGCCACCGAAGGTCCGAGCAGCTCGGCGAGTACGACACGGTCGCTCCAGTCCGCTGCGTGCGGGTGGCTGGCGATCCGGTCGGCGAGGCGCATGCCCAGCTCGTCCACGTTCAACCGGAAGTGCAGCCGCGCGGGAATCCCCATGCGCTGGTCGTCGAGCAGCGCCAGGCCGCGCAGCACCTCGCGGGCGGTGGCCTGCTCTTTCGCCGACAGGCCGGTCTCCATCTCCCATTGCTCGGTCGTCTTGTGAAACCATCCGCCGGTCTGGGCGATGTCCCGGCCATGGCGCGTCCAATAGACGGACTGCGACAGCAGGAGCGCTGTCTTGACGCTGGACGTGAGATCCACGAGGCGGCGATGAAATGCGATGTGCCGCCCGAGCAGCGGCCAGATGACCGACAGCGGCGCCGCATCGAAAGCCGCTGCCCGCCCCCGCGGTTCCTCGTCGGCAAGGCGCAGGTCCTCAGCCACGGCGGCTCCTGCCCGCCGTCATCGGTGCGACGCCCCGGCCTGGGCCCGCAGCGCACGCCACACGGCGTCTGGGCGCACGCGAAACCAGAGCTTGGCCGGCATGCCGACGCGACGTTCTTCGAGCAGCCCCGATCGGCGCAAGGCACGCCGCGCGGTTTCCTGCTCCCAGCGCGACAGCCCGGTTTCCTGCGTCCACTGCTCCTGGGAGCGGATGAACCAACCGTCGGCAGAGGGCTCAAGCGACTGGGTGGTCCAGATCGCCTGCGACAACATCAGTGCCGATGTGACGCCGCCGGTGACGGGCACCAGGCAACGATGAAAGCTCACCGGTGTGTCGAAGACGTCGAGCAACACCTGCGACGTGATGCCGAGGCCTTCCAGGCGCGCGTTCATTCGTCGGCCTCGAACTCGCGGATGACCGCCTCCAGCACGGCGATCGGAATGTGCTGAAACTCCTGGTGCAAGCGGTAGTAGCGAACGCGCGGCGTCGGATCGGTGATGGCCCGCCAGGCCTGGTAGATGCGCTCGCGCGTGGCGTAATCCGGCAGCCGGACACGGCCCGCGGGACGCCGCGCATCCAAATCGCGGCGGCGCTTGAGCGTCAGCTTGCGGCGGACCTTGAAGAGCGCGCTCATCAGATGCGTGGACGCACCATGGCGGATGAAGTACGTCTCCAGCGCCTTGGCCTCGTTGACGAGGGCCACCGCACGCAGCCCTGCCTTGAGGGCCGCGCCGTCGAAGGCGACGCCGATCGTCAAGCTGCGCATCGCGGCGAGGCGACTGAGATCGACTGCCGAGAGCTGCCGAAGATGGGGCAGCAGCTCGCTCTCGATGCCGGCCGCGCGAAGCTCGTCCTGCGCGGCATCGGCCAGACGCACGGTCACGTGGTTGAGCAGGACGAGCCGCACCTGGGTGTCTTGCAGCGGGAGCATCACGCCGCCTCCGAGGCAGAAGGCGCATCGCTCGCGGCACCTGGCTGCCGACGAAGGCCAGCCGATCGCCTAGCGCAATCCAGCAGCTCCCAGAACGCCGTGGCCGACGGGTCGTCGGGATCGACGAGCCATTGCAGGAACGCCGGCGCCGCCGCGTTCGACGGCGCCGCACTCGACTCGAGCTCACCGAGGAGCGCCGCGAGCAGGTACCAGGCGCGATGGCGTGCGGGGTCCTCCGCGTCACCGTCGGCGAGCGTCGCGATGCGCAAGCCGGCGGCGGCCTGCGGTTCCGGATGGACGACGCCGGCAATGCCGACGGCGTCCGCAAAGCGCCTGGCCCGCGTCAGCAGTTCGTCTGCCTCTGTGCCGTCGCCGTCGGCGGAAGAGCCGACTACCGGCGCCGACGGGTTCACCTGGGGCTCGCGGTCGCCCTTCGACCTCAGTGCCAAACGAAGCGACTCGACAGGCTCGCCGAGATGGTGGGCCAAGGCGACTTCGCAGGCCTCGCAGGTGGCGACCACGCTGAACGTGCCGGTGTGCGGGTACAGCTGCGCGATGCGTCGAAAGACGGGTTCGAAGACCTGTGCGTAGAGCTCGTCTTCCGTGCTCGACGTTCGCGCCTGTGCGTAGCGCTTCAGCGCGTTCAGGCGCGGCTGGATCGTCTTGATGTCGAGGCCCGAGAGATCGGCCACCGCCTCGCCGAGAGTTCGCAACCGCTCGGTGGCGAAGAGATGCAGACCCAGCGTTGCGGTGTTCACCGACAAGCCCAGCGCGTGGAGCGCATCCTCGAGCGGACGCAGCGTCAGGGTTCGCCCCTGCTCGGCTTCGAGACGCGACTTGAGCGCGACGATGCCGCATGCCTTGTCCCAAAACGTCATCTCGCCGCGCTGCTCGTTCTCAATCAGGTGTGCGGTGAGGACGTGGCTCTCGGATCGCCACGGCCGAAACAGAACGGCCAACTTGCGGAAGCGCGGGTCGCGCGTCTCGGCCCACAGTTGCCGCAAGGCCAGCAGTCGCGTGTTCCCGCCGGCCTCGACGATGAAGTGCGACTCGCCGGGGCGGCGCGTGACGGTGAGCGGGCTTCTCAGGCCGCTGGTGCGGATCGATTCCTTGATGTCATCGAACTTCGCGTTCGCCGCCCGCCGCGGGTTGTTCTCGTAGGGACGGATCTCGTCGACCGAGAGTTCGATCTGCGACTCCGTGCGCGGGTCACCCTGACCGGCCAGATCCCGCGCGTTGTTCCCGGGATTGCCCACCTGTAGGGACTCGGCCACGAGCCGCCGACGCTCATCCAGCGACACCTTGCCGCTCATGCCGGCCGCTCCTCGGCGACGGAGCCATCGGCGTGAACGCCCTGCAGGCTGGGGATCAGTTCCCAGGCAAGCTGGTGCATCACCGCGCATGCGCTCGGCATGACGCCGTCGCGCCGGCGTTCGTGCCGATGCACGGGGATGCGCAGGGTGGCGGCTTCCTTGTAGGCCTTGGCGTGCGGCACCACCGTGTCGAGCACGTACACCCTGCCCTTCAGGCGAATGAAGTCCTCGCGGATGCCGGTGGCGATGAGGCGCGCGTCGGCCGTCCGGTCCTGCCGGTAGATCACCGCCTTCACCGGGCCGAGCGTGGCGCCGAGGGCGCTGCCGGGTTCGAGTCGATCGAGCAGCTCCATCGTGCCGTCCTTGAACTCCCGCGCTGAGAGGATCTCGGGCGTGATCGGCGAGACGAGGATGTCGGCGGCCATGACGGCCGCGTCCTGCAGGGGACCGATGGCGCCCTGCGTATCGATCAGAACGCAGTCGTAGGCGTCGGCCACCACGGCGGCCTGCAGGGCGAAGCGCAGGCGGAAGCCGCGGTCGATGCGATTGAGGAGCCAGTTGGGCAGGTGACCCTCGGGGTCATCGGACACGACGATGTCGAGGTTTGGGAAGACCGTCGCCGTGATGCAGGCGGCCGTGACTTCGCCGCGAACGATCACCTCGGTGAGCCCGGCCGAGGGCTGCGGCGTCGCGAGCGGGAAGTACTTCGACAGCGACGGCTGCACGTCCGCGTCGACCAGCAGCACGCGCAGGCCCATGTCGGCCAACAGCGCCCCCAGGTTGGCCGTGAGCGTCGTCTTGCCGACGCCGCCCTTCGTGCTCGTGACGGGGAACTTGATCATCGATTCCGCGCCGATTCAGGTCTGTCATCAGGCATACGGAATCGCGTGCAAAAGTGTCGGACTACTCCTTCAGATAGTCGCCAAGCCCCTGATCCACGAAGACCTTGCGGATGCGCTTGATCTCCTCGTACAAGGTGCCGCGCGGAATTCGGAGCCGCTCGGCGGCCTCTTTGACGGAAACCCCCTCCTCCCCGAGCATCTGGCACAGCTGCCGTTGAACCGGCGTCAGCCGCGCCAAGACGCGGCCGATGTCGATGCGAGCGTGGCGTCGGTCAACGGCGCCGGGGCCGTCCGGCTGGGCGGACTCGTTGTCGACCAGCAGATCGGTGAGGGTCGCGCCGTCCTCCGAGCCGTCGAGTGCCGCGTCGAGCGAGAGCGCGTCCTGTTCACCGGTGCGCTTGTCGGCGGCCTGCTCGCGGATCAGATCCGTGAGCCTGTTCCGGATGACCTGGGCCATGTACGCCACCGGCGGCGCATCCGGATCGGGCGGGAGTTTTCGGCGCACGGCGATCCAGTGCGCCAGGCACTCCTGCATCAGATCGTCGAACTCCTCTCGCGCGAGGCTTCGAGACCGCCTTCTGAACTCACCCACCAGTTTCTTCGTAACCGCGATCTCCCATCGCTGGAGACCCTCTCCCGCCTTGAGCGCCATGACTCTCCCCGTCGGTTGCCGGACGGGGAGGAGATCGAGCGGGGGTCAGCGGAAGGAAAAGAGCGACAGGCGACCTAATTCGTAGGGCCGACGAAGTAGTGGGGAGATTTATCCCGACACTTCTGCGCCGGATTCCGTAACCGGAAGCCAAGGGCCTCGCGATAGCTGGCGAATGCCGGCGATCCATGGCGGAAGGCGCCGGGACGCCACGTCGGAGCCCCGAGGCTCGCGAGCCGCCGAGTCGGTGGCGGCGCGCGAGGTCGACGGTTCGGAGAGTCGGTCGGTGACGCTGCGGAGGCCCCTGGACCGACGACGGAGGTGCGGATGAAACGCGGGAATCAGTTCATCAATGTGGCGCGGGCAGCCGGCACCGGGGGGGCGCAGGCGAAGCCTGCTGCACTCGACGGGGAAGTCGCCGACGATCGTGATGCCGGGCGAGATGGCGACTCGGGGCTTCGCCAGACGGTGCGGGAGACGGAGCCGACGGGCGCGTTCGACGCGCGCGCGATCCGGGATCTGTACAAGGCGGCGCCGACCGATCCCGAGGGGTTGCGGCGCACGATCCGCCGCAGCGAGCTACGTCAGATCGTCCCGCTGGCGGACTCGACGATCTACGAACTGGAGCGCCGCGGGGAATTTCCGCAGCGGTTCTTCCTCACCGCGCGCTGCGTGGTGTGGGACCTAGGCGAAGTGCTGGCCTGGCTGCAGAGCCGGCGACAGGCGGGGCGCAATGGGGTGAAGAAGGCGCCGATGCCGGACTACCGGCAGCGGGCGCGTCGCCCGATCAGCGCAGAAGACTAGGCGACGTCCCCGCGCCTGCGGCGCTGACAAGCGGTCACCTAACCCACCCTTGGTCGCCGCCGGGGACGCAGCGACACCATGTCGTTCTCACCAAACGTCGCAGCGCCCGTTCACGAACGAAAAGCGCACCTCGCCATCGCTGCGAGTGGTGAGGACCCTTCGCACGCCAGGCTGCCCGCGATAGTTGGTGATGCCGATTGCCTTGCCACCATAGTAGGCGGTCGTGTCTTGCGTGTCGTACTGCTTATAGTCGTCGCTGATGACGATCAAGTTCGGGTTACAGCCGTGCACGTCGAACATTTCCTCTGAGATGCCGCTCTGTCTCCCATGGTGCGCGGCGACCAGCACATGCACTCCAGCTACGACCGGCCGGAACGCAGGGCATGTCTCCAGGAGATTGGCCCAGCCGTTGCTCTCCATGTCGCCCGGGAACATGAATCGGAACCCTCGAACATCAAGCGTAAACACAAGGCTGAGGTTGTTTTCGTCGTCGAAGTACGGATATGGGTTCCACGACCAAATCATGTGGACGTTTGGGATGTTGGGCGGCGTCTGCGCCCAAGGCATGCCCCTGCGGATGGCAAGTGTGTTGGCGAGGGCAGCGATGCCGGGGCCCATACCGTCTCGCGTCTTGAGCTTGACGATCGCTTCGGGCGCGACCGTGGGATTAACTAAGATGCAGCCAATGCCGATGCCGCGGCTCACCAGGTCGGGATAGCCACTCATGTGGTCCTCGTCGAAGTTCGTGCACACGAGCATGTCGCCGTAGTTCACTCCCAGACCCTTGAGGTGTGCTCCCGGATACCACTGGGAACCCATGAAGTTCGTCGCGTGTCCACAGTCGATCAGAACGCGATGGGCTGTGCGGCCGTTCGCCGGCATCGTCAGCAGCGCGCACTGTCCATGATCGACGTCGAAGATTTGCAAGCCACCGTCGTGTAGCAGAGGAGGAGTCATCGGTTCCACACGAATGCCACGATCACCAGCGATCGACCGCACAG
>CALMKG010000255.1 GCA_937867175.1 uncultured Propionibacterium sp.
AGTCGGGCGGCGTAGTCCCAGGTGCGAGGAGTGGGGAACGCACGTCCTCGTGAGACGGCATCGGTGGGGATCGCGCTCAGTTGGGATTCACGAGCGCGAAGGAAGCCGGAAACGAGGACGAGCTCCTTGGAGGCGTGTTCGGCCAGCGAATCGGGAGCGGCGTAGACCGGCAGAGTGGGCCAGATCCCGGTGACGAGTCCTTCGGCATAGACCTCGAGGGGAAGCATCCAATCCAGGTGCACGAATCGGGATGCTGTCGGTGCAGCGAGTTCCCAGCCCGCGGCCGCAACGTCGGAGGGATTGGCTGCCGCCACGAACGAGACCGTTTCAGGAAGCTTGAGCGAGCCGACCTCGTAGTGGGTCAACGGGCGCAGTGCCGCGGCCTGCAGGCTGGGCGAGGCGGTGGAGAACTCGTCGAAGAACGCGATCGATGGTCCGTCCACTGCGGAAAGGCGCTTCGCCCAACCGGGGGGAGCGAGATCGACTCCGCTGCCACTGAGCACTGGGAGGCCCGCGAAGTCGGATGGTTCGTAGTGGCTGATGATGAGGGATTCGACGTGCCATCCCTGCTCCTGGGCGGACTCGATGACGGCGGTCTTGCCCTCGCCTGGGTTGCCCCACAACAACACGGGAATGCGTGCGCTGACGCAGATGCCGACCGCTTGCAATGCGTGCTCGTAGTCGGTGCGGGTTCGGATGGCCACTAATGGTCCCTTCGATCGTTGATCCAGCGGGTGAAGTCGGTGATGCTCCGCACGCCGTCCTGGACGGACGCGATCACCGGGTCCGGTGTCCGCGTCAGAGCCAGCAGAAGGCCGACTTCCGTGCGCGTGGCGGTGGTACGAGCGAGGTGGTCGCTGTCGTGCACTGCATCGAGCAGATCGCGTGGCGGGGGGTCGATGCTGGGTCCGAGTGCGAGAAGGTCGTCGATGCTCGGTCGGCAACGCAGCCTGGCCCACCCGTACAGGAGTCCGGCGGCGTCGTCGACCGTCGTTCCGAGTGCGGCGGCGAGCTGATCAGCTTGGGTGCTGTCGCGCCCGGCCGCGAGAAGGGTCCTGGCTCGATCCGGGCTGATCGAGGGCAGTCCCAGCCAGCCGGCGTACGCGAGTGGGTGCCGCGGTTCCGGGCAGTCTCTGCTCCACACCAGCCACGACGCCGACGCTCCGTCACGCTGTTGGGCCAGTTCTCGGGGCCGGTTCAGGTAGGGCTGGGCGTAGACCATCCCGATGAAGTACGCCAGAGGGACGCCCGTCCGGACCTGCCGAATCTGGTCCAGGTGGTGCCAGCCCCACGCCGGGTGGATGCCCGCGAGCCATAGGGCCCTTGCGGCGGCTGGGATGTGGGTCCGCCGCGAGAGTTCCGGATCGATCAGGATGTGATCGGTGAAGGCCCGCCAATGCGCGGCGAGGGCGTCTGCAAGGGGGATTGCGTGACGAAGCTGAGCGCCGTGTCTGCCGGCGAGGTGATCAATGCTGGTCGCGTGGGCGACCGCCTCGTCGACCCATCGAAATCGTGCGGGACATTGACATTCTGGCTCGTCGGGTCTGCGGCGCTTCGCCTCAATCTCTGTAGAGGGGCTGCTGGTGATCCTCCAGCCGTGGTCGGCGCTGAACCAGATGTCGGGTGACCGCTCACGCAGATGCAGTCCAAGCCACTCCTGGGCTGCGGGTATCGCAGTATCGGCCAGAGTGAGGCAGTCGCAATACCCTCCCAGCGCGGTTGCGATGCGCTCTGCTTCGAGGTCGTGAGGAGTGCCGATCGTCCAGTCGGCGTAGAGCAGGATGTCGTGGCTGTTGTCGCCGGGATCGTTCGGCGCCCGGAAGCACGGGATTCGGACACGAACGGGCGCGCCGGCTGTCGCGGGCGTGCCCGAGCGGCTGCGGGCGTGTTGAACGCTGGTGGTCATGCGGCGCCATCGATCGTTACTTGACGGGCAGCGAGCATCTCAGCGGTGCGGACTCCCTCGTCGAGAAAGCGCTGCACCGCCTGCCGGTTGCCCGCGATGGACAGCATCACCCCGAGCTCGGTCCGGTCCGGTGCTCCGCGACATGATCGGGCGTAGTCGACCAGGTGGTCCACGGCGGCGCTGGAGGGGTGCGACGAGGCGAGGCCGTGGCGGTCGAGCAGGAGCATCTGCTCGACTGTCGGACGGCAATCCGCAGCTGCCCATCCGACGAGATCGCGTGCAGCCGCATGAGGGGTTCGCACTGATCGGTACGCCAGTTCGCGAGCCGCACCTGGACTGATGTTGGTCGCGGTGGCGAGCTCCACCTCTCGCTGCGAGAGGCCGAGCCTGAGCCATTCGCCTGTGTCGTCGGTGACCAGTGCACTGTCGTGTGGCACCCACGCGAGCCAGGACGCGACTGTAGGGTCGGGGCGGGCGCGGGTGGTCGCGCGCAGCCAGGACAGGTCTGGGTTGCCATACGTCAGGCCGAGGTAGTAGGCCACGGGCAGTGGTTCCTCGACAGCCTGGGCGTGGTCGGCCAATCGGGGGATGAGGCCCGGGTGGACGCCCGCGAGCCACAGGTCACGCACGCCGGCTTCCTCGTGCAGGAATGCCTCCGCGGTGACGACCGCATCGGCGTGACTCTGAAGAGTCGTCACAGGCGAGGCGGCGAGGACTGCCTGCAGCACCTCGTCGAGGCGCCTGGAGGAGACCTTGAACTGACGGGCCAGATGCTCGGACGATCGCAGGTGCGCGCCAGCGGCTTGAGGGGACTTGAAGGACCCGCGCGAGCACTTGCAGCCGCGGACGATCGGGATCGTCCAAGTCCGCCGGTCCTCGGCCCTGCGCATCGGTAAGGGGCTGGTCCGAGCGAGTATGCCCATCGACTGCGCAACGGCCGGGATGATCCGGTCGACAAGTTCGAGGCACGATGTGTAGCCGCCGAAAGCTGCGGCGACACGCTCTGCTTCGAGATCGTGCGGAGTGGTGACGGACCAGTCCTCGGCGATCAGGACCGAGTGCGCTCGTCCACGGGATGCGTTCTTGTGGGTGCGGCATTCGACGGAGAGCTCGAGAACGCGACCATGCCCTGCTGGTCCGATCGTTGGTGTGCCCCTCACCCCGGTGAGTGTCCCTCTCGGCGCCGACCTCGGCGCCGGATATTTCCGTCACGGAGCCTCCGTAGTCGAGCCCATAGTGCCGTCCAAAGGTGTTGCCCCGACACGGCAGTTGACTCATCAGGAGAGCCGCAATTGGTCAGTAACGATGAACGCGCGCAGCGTGTAGGAGGCGGCGGGCTGCGGCGAACGTGGAAGAGGCTGGACGTCAGCGACCTGGAAGTCTTGGACGCCCTTGCTGCCGCGAGTGGATCTGGACGCTTGAGCGGGTCACTGACGCGCCGCGTACACGAACTCATGGCGGACGCCCGACACGCAGACTGTCTGCGGTTGCTGCACGATGCCTGCCCGGAACTGCCAGCGTTGCTAGAGACGATGCGGCGCGAAATGGGTCAGTAGGGGGCACCCGACCAGACGTGGACACCTTCGCGAACGCCAGGGGTGGCGCCCACCCGGGTCAGCCGGCGACGGTCAAGGATTCCGAGGTCGTCGTGGGGACCACGCAAGGCGTGGATGACGGTCATCCGACACCGGGTGGCGGTGGGTTGTGAGCATCCACCACAGCGTCGGCCCCTTGTTGGCGGCCGCGCTGCGCATGAAGGCATCCACGGAGAGGAAGCCGAGGTGCCGCACCTCCGCCTCGCTGGCGTACGGACCGCTGATCCGCCGGTACCGGCCACTACCGTGGCGCCGTCCACAGATCCACCACTGGCCGCTGTCATCCTGCTGGTGCTCGTAGAGGTGGACCTGTTCGGTCACGGTCACGGCGTCGCTCCTTGCTCGATACGATGCTGAGTGAACAGACGGAGGTCCGTGTAGCCGTACAGCGTCTCGATGCGCTCGGCTGCGTCATCGACGTCGCGGGTCGCGGCCGGTGCAGACAGGAGCTGTCCGGCAGCCACCGCTCGGCCGATGGCGGAGATCTCGCTGCGTAGCCGAAGACCCATCCGGTCGCGTTCGCGAGGCACAGTGGACAAGAAGAGAGGCGCGCTTCGGCCGCGCCAATGACGCCCCCGGTGGTCCGGAGCCTGACGGTCGCCCACCAAGCGCCCGGCGGGAGTGTCGCTTCGATACCAGACGGGATTGTGGATCTGCTGCGCGACCCCCGACTCTCGGCCGCGTCGAACCTCGGGGGCCATCCAATGCGCGGTCTCTACGAGGTTGGTCGGGAATGCCCGCTGCACCAGACCACCGGCGATGGTTAGCGTGTCGCCTGAGGCGCGAACCTCGTCGATGACCACGATGTGCTTGCCGTCGAGCCAGGTCGGTTGCTCCAACGCATCCTGTGGGTTCAGCATCGGTGCCGGCTCGGACCTGAGATACGCGAGCCGGAGCTGCATGACCTGCTCGACAGGAACCCTGCTCACGTCGATCCATCCGGTTTCGCTGCCTCCCGTGACGTCCCACCATTGTTCGCGGTCGATGTTTGCGAAGCTCATGGTCGGCATCGGGGGGATTCGCCGGTCGGAGCATGCGGTTCCCGGGACGCGGGCGAGAGTGCTCCACAGGGCGCGGACCAGCCACGCCACGGGGCGACCGGACTTGTCCAAGAACAGTAGGTGCAGGCGCTCGGGAGCAGCCACCTCTTCGAGGCGGTGGATCAGTCGGTCGGTGAGGCTGACGTAATGGGCGCGCATAGCGGTCGGGGCGATGATGGACGTCGGGTCCGCTGGACTCCAGTTCAACGAGGCGACTCCAATTTTCCTTCGAGCGGTGACGGGGCGATGTGCCGGAATCGAGAAGCCTAGGCAGCGGCAGGAGGACGGTGGTCAGCAAATCTTCCACCACCAGAAGCAGCAGCGTTGACGGTTCAATCAGAGTTCGGTGAGCACGAGTGCGGTCCCCTGAGGCGCAACCCGCACGGCCCGATTACCAGCCGCGTCAGGAGTTCGCGCTCGATATCGCGGTGCAGATGACGGACTCGTAGGCCGGGTCGAACCCGGTGCGCGCGAGCAATCAGCGACGTCACGGGCGAACTGGACGCTCCAGCCGGCACCGGCCAGGCGTGCGGCGACAGCCTCGAGCTCTCGTGGGTTGAACACCACGATCTCGTCGAGTCGGTCAGCAACTCAGGTGCTATTCGCTCCCGGATGGCCGACTGCGGACGTCCCCGCGCCGGGCGCTGGGGTCACGGCCGGCGTGGCGGTGGGTGGTGCCACCGCCAGGCCAGGCCGCGCGCTCAGGCAGGCATGGCCCAACCGAGGTAGTTGGCCCAGTAGTTGTAGGAGCGGACGGTGTTCGCGGTCCCGTTGCCGTCCATGCCGGTCGTGGTGAACACGAGACCGTTGCCCAGGCTGATCACCTCGTGGCCGTAGCTCGTCACGTTGTAGAAGGCAACGGCACCGACCGGCGGAGCGCCGCCCGCGATGCGTCGTGCGCTGGCGTAGGTGTGGTAGTTCGCGATCGCGTTGCCCTTCGGGATCGAGATGCCGGCCGCGCGCCAGCCGACGTACGGCGGCTTGGGGCAGTCGCCAGCCCACTCGCCGAGCGGTCCGGGCGACCACTCGCTGTTCGCGAACAGGGCCCGGTCGGCACTCCTCGCGTAGGTCTCGCCGTACCGCTGAACGGCGCTCTGGGCGGCCCAGATCGCCTTGCTTGTCGAGCACGACGGGACTGAGGTCTGGTTCCGGACGACCGAGGCGCTCACGAATCCCTCGGCGGACGCCGAGCGGACCCAGAACCAGCGGTTGGTGGTGTAGCCGTCGGTGAAGTTCGACCCGTCGACCCAGCACACCATCGACACGGAGGAGTTCTGGCCGATCGCCGGGGTCTGGATGCCGCCGAGCCCCGTTCCACAGCCGGCCAGGGAAGTGTTGACGCAGAACCTGACCTGCTGTGTTCCGGCGAGGTAGGTGCCGCTCGGTGTCGTGGGAGCGGACCCGCACTCGGGCTCCCCGGGTGTCGCCTGGTTGGCGGCGTTCGGGGTGTTCGTGTAGCGGTCCGCGACCCATCCCTGGGTGTTGGTGATCGAACCCGTGGCGACGCGGACGAGGTGCCACCGGCGGTTCGTATTGGGACCGACCGCCGTCCCCCAAGCGCCGCAGATCAACTCGATCCGGGTTCCGTACGTCATGTAGTGCGCGGCGTCCCGGATCACGTTGCCCATGTCGGTGCCGTTGCGCAGGTAGATGCCGTCGTAGGGATCGTTGTCCGCATCAACAACGGTGTAGTAGAGACCGGTCCCGGCAGTTGCCGACGGGGACCAGGCAATGGAGCCGAGAGGCAGGGCGGTCGCAGTGAGCAAAGCACTGATGAAGCGCCTGTGGAGCATGAGGGGTCCTCTCGTCGGACGGGTCTGGAGGCTCGATCGTCGCGCCGCGGCACATCCCGCCGGTGGGGATGTTGACCCGCTGTTCCTGGGGAGATTTCCCCGGCGGCGAGGCGCCCGACCGCTGGTAGGTTCGCCTTTCGCGTGTTGAAGCCCGTATCGGGTGCGCCACGCGCTCTTGAGAATCCAGCC
>CALMKG010000256.1 GCA_937867175.1 uncultured Propionibacterium sp.
GGCGCGGAGCCCGACGAGGACTCGGTCCGTGCGATCACCTCCGGTGACGCCGACCAGGACGCACGTCGTGACGCGGCGATCGCTGACCACCAGGCCTGGCTCGAGGCCGAGCGCGACGCGATGGGGTTCGCGCGGGTGCCCACCTCCGAGGCGAAGCGGATGGTCGAGTGGCTGCAGGCCGTAGACCCCGACGGGGCAGCGCGCGTAGAGGTGCGGCGCTATACGGGCGGGTTCCTGCACGGCAAGACGTACCTCGTTGAGGACGGCGCTGCCCAGGCCGCGATCGCCGGCTCGTCCAACATGACGTACGCCGGCCTGGCCCACAACGCCGAGCTGAACCTCGGCACCGGTGGCGGCACGAGCTCGGCCGGCAAGGTCCGCGAGTGGTTTGAGCACTTCTGGGACCTCAGCGAGACCTACGACCTTGCCGAGCTCTACGGCCGCCTCTGGGACCCCCACACCCCGTGGAGCGTCTACCTGCGGATGCTCTGGGAGCTATACGGCGAACACCTCGACGACGATGAGAACCCGAACGTCCGCACCGGCCTGAACCTCACCCGCTTCCAGGCCGACGGCGTCACCCGGATGGAGCGCCTCCTCGACGAGCACGGCGGCGTGCTAGTCGCTGACGAGGTCGGCCTCGGGAAGACCTATCTCGCCGGTGAGGTCATCTACCGAACCGCGAACATCAACCGCCAGCGCGTCCTCATCGTCGCGCCCGCCGCGCTGAAGTCCGCGATGTGGGAGCCGTTCCTGGAGACCCACGACTTCAGCCGGTGGGTGAAGGTCTACTCCTACGAAGAGGTCCGCAACCGCCTCGACCCCGACAAGGGCTCGATCCACACGTTCCTCCAAGAGGTCGAGGACTACTCGCTCGTCGTGATCGACGAGGCCCACAACCTGCGCAACTCCGGCGCCCAGCGCTCCGGGGCCGTCGACCGGGTGATCACCGCCGGCAGCCCCAAGCGGGTCGTGCTGCTCACCGCGACACCGGTCAACAACTCCCTCAACGACCTCGAGACGCTGGTCAAGTACTTCATCCGTGACGACGCCCGGTTCGCCTCCCTCGGCATCCCGAGCATCCGCGAGTACATCAAGCAGGCCCAGGCCATCGACCCGGCCAACCTCACGCCCGAGCACCTCTTCGACCTGATGGACCAGGTCGCTGTTCGCCGCACCCGGAAGTTCGTCAAGGAGCACTACGCCAACGAGCTGATCATCGGCCCCGACGGCAAGCCCACGACGATCAAGTTCCCCCAGCCCAAGGTCCGCCGCATCGACTACGACCTCGACGACGACGGACTGGCGCTCATCGACGCCATGGTCTACGCCCTCGACGACCCGACCGACCCGCACGCCCCCCGCGCGTGGGAGGACCGCAGCCGCGACCCCAAACGACTGATGCTGGCCCGCTACCTGTCCAGCATGTACACCGTCGACCACGACCTGCAGGAGTACCAGATCACCAACGCCGGTCTGCTCCGCTCGGGTCTGCTGAAGCGACTGGAGTCCAGCCCCCAGGCACTGCACGCCTCTCTGGAGAAGATGATCCTCTCCCACGAGTCGTTCCTCGACGCGCTCGGCAAGGGCTATGTGCTCAAGGGAGAGGCCCTCAGCGAGTGGGTCACCTCGGACTCCGATGACCTCGACGAGTTCGTCCTGGAGTTCGACAAGGACGACCAGATCGAGTCCGTCGACGGCTACCACCTCACCGAGCTCCAGGCCGACGTCGACTCCGACATTGATCTGCTGCGCGATCTGCGGGACCTCGCCGCAGTCGTGGTCGACGGCATCGAGCCCAAGGTCGAGCGGCTCATCGCAGAGCTGACCCAGATCGCGGCCGACGCCCAGCGCGTCGACCCGCGGGGGCTGTCGCACGCCGACCGGCGCAAGGTCATCATCTTCTCCGCGTTTACTGACACCGTGCTCCCGATCCACGAGGCCGTCCTCGAGGCGATCGAGAACGCGGCCGCCGGGTCACCGTTGGCGGACTACCGCGGCCGGGTCGCGCCGCCGATCATGGGCTCCTACGCCAAGACCCACGAGCGCGGTGCCAGCGGTGGCGTCGACCAGGGCGGTCGTGCCTCGACCATCGCCGGATTCGCCCCGGCCACCGCCGGGCCCCGCAACGCTGCCGGCGAGCCCGCGGCCAAGGACGAGTTCGACATCCTGTTCACCACCGACGTGCTCGCCGAAGGCGTGAACCTGCAGCAGGCCGGGCAGATGATCAACTACGACCTGCCGTGGAACCCCATGCGGATCGTCCAGCGCCACGGCCGCGTCGACCGCATCGGCTCCAAGCACGACTACGTGTTCCTCGGTCTGTTCTTCCCCGCAGAGCGCCTCGACGCACTGCTCGAGTTGGAGGCGCGCCTGGAAGCGAAGCTCGCGCTCGCGGACGCGGCGGTCGGCGCGGGGGAGGTCCTCCCCGGGCGCGGTCCGGGCCACGAGGTGAACCTGGCCGACGACCGGGTCATCGACGAGTTCGAGAAGCTCCTCGACTCCGGCGGGTCGAGCGCTTCGCTGTCCGGTGAGGAGTACCGCCGCCGACTCTTCGGCGCCTTCAACATGGAGCCAGTGCTCAAGTCCGACGTCCTGTCCCTCCCGTACGGGTCGGGCAGCGGGTTCGTGAATCCGATCGTCCATGGCAATGGCTACGTCTTCTGCGTCAAGATCGGCAAGAGCACCAAGCCGTGGTTCCGCTACGTCCCCGCCGACGACGACTGGTCGCTGCGTCTCACCGAGGACGGTGAACCGATCGTCTCCTCCGACACCCTCATCTCGCTGCGTGTCGCCGATCCGCAGAACTCCAACGCCGAACGCTGGCTCCCCGAGGACGTCTACGACCACGCGTTCGATGCCTGGGAGGTCGCCCGCGACAGCGTCTATACAGCGTGGAAGGAACTGACTGACCCCAACGCCTTCCAGCCCGACCTGCCGCTGTCCTTCCGGGACGCCTACTCACTCGTGCTCCGCAAGGGCGGCTACCTCGGCAAGGACGCCCAGATCGCCCTGGCCAACCGGCTGCGCAGCGTGCCCTCGGCCAAGGTCTCCCGGCAGGTTCGCGGAGCGCTCAACCAGGGCGCTACCGACGAACAGCGCATCGCCCTGGTCACCGAGGTCCTCGACGAAGCGGGCATCACCGCCCCGCCGCCTCGCGAACCCCTGCCGGACATCGAGAAGCACGAGGTCCGGCTTGTGACGTGGATGGCGGTCAAGGGAACCCGCGGCCAGGAAGAAGCGCTGGGCCAGATCCCCGGAACCAAACAGGCGGGCGAGCTGTTCTGATGGTCTTCGAAGCACGCCACTCCGTCGACAAGGGACTGCACCACCTCGCTGGCCGGCTCGATCCGATCATCGGCGCCCGCCTCGCGCCGAGCCTCGGCGGCCTGCCGTGGCCGACCATCCTCACCGAGATCGACAAGATGCGCGGCAAGCCGCCGAAGTCGTACGTCGCGACCGACCTACAGTCCCAGCTCAAGGCGATCACCGAGCGACTCGGCAACCTCGGGTTCCCGTTCGATGACCACACACGCCTGGTGAGCGCCCTCGGAAGCGAACTGCGGATCGTGCGCAACCGCTGGGCGCATCATGACGAACTGACGACCCTGGATGCCTGGCGCACCCACGACTTCGCCGTGCGACTCCTCGAGCACTTCGGCGACGATGACGGGGTCGCCGGCGCCAGCAACCTGCGCGATGAGGCGTTCGGCGCACTGGCTGAGGAGAAAGGCATCGCCGCACACGCCGCTCCGCCCATTCCCGAGCAAGTGCTCATGCCGCCGGCGCCTCGGGTTTCCGAACCGGCCACCGCGGAGGTGGTCCGGCCCGACCCGGTCGTGCTCACCCGGGTCGACGCGGCGAGCACTCCAACCATCGGCTCGGAGCGCTTCGAGTTCGAGCCGTGGACGGTCGTGCCAGTTGGCGACGTCACCGTTCTCGATGACCTGCCGAAGAAGGTAGCCAAGGAGAAGGTCCGCGCCGTGGCCACCGAGATCGCTGAGTTCGAGGGGCCGATCCACATCGACCGACTCGCTCAGCTGACCGCCGCCTCCTTCGGCGTCCAACGCCTGTGGCCGGCACGCGAGAAGAAGCTGACGTACCAGATTCGGCAGACCGGGCTACTGGTCGACGACGACAAGTTCGTGTGGCCGAGCGACCTCGACCCGAAGACGTGGGACGAATTTCGCCCCAACGACAGCACCGTCGATCGGCCGTTCACCCAGATCAGCCCGATCGAGATCGCCAACGCCATGCGACTGCTCAGAAGCGGCACGCCGGGCCTCAGCACGATTGACCTAGACGCCGCCACGCTGCAGACCTTCGGCCGAAAGCGCAAGACCAAACAGTTCGCGGCCCACCTCGAGAAGGCACGCGCCCTGGCCTGAGGGGTCAGTGATCAGAATCGTCGATGAGCTGCTGCTGCTCGGGGTTTGACCAGACGAGCTCGAGCCTTCGCGGCGACGAGCCGTAGCGGGATCCAGGGCAGGACGGGTCGTTGCATGGGCCGAAGAAGAGGTCGGCCTGGAGGTGCAGGTCATCCATGGGACGTCATCCGTTCGTGGTTTCAGCGGAGGGCGGTCGGATGTGCAAGCACGAGCCCACCCGTCTCGCGTGTGGGCGCGAGGACCTCGGCCTGCGCGCGTGCCTGCTTGCGCTGCTCTGCGGCCGCGGCGATGCGCTGCACCCGCTCCATCGAGTCGGGGCCGAGCTGCCACTGGGCGTAGTTGACCAGCGAGCCAGCAAGGCCAGCGCGAACCACGATCTGATCGGCGTCGCGCTCGACCACGCCACGCCACGCCCGGTCAGCAGCAGGCGCGATGTAGCTGATCGCGACCAGGACGCCGGTGGTGACCCCCAGCCCGGGGTCGCCACCGGGCTGGAAGCCCTGTACGACCACGATCACGCCGACCACGGCCCGCAGATGCCAGGCGAACCCTGCCGCCGGCACCCACGAGAAGGCGCGCGCGATCTGCCGGACGACGACGTACAGGATCGTCCAGGGGAACGCCCACACCCGCGCCGCGAGGTCGAAACGGGCCGGCCCGACGCGCTGGCTGGCCACCGCGTAGCCGATCGCCGCAGCAGCGTCCTCGCGGGTCAGCCGGCGCTCGTAAAGCCCCTGGATCACGTTTGGCTCCACGATCACGGTGCGGCGACCGATGGGGGAGGCGACCAGTCCGCCGGTGTCGGTTCCGCGCATCAGCACCCGTCCCGGGGCCAGGTCGAGGACCTCGAGCAGCGCCAGGGTCGGTGCGAGTGTGGCGCGCTCTCCGGCACGTAGTCCGCGGGCGAACCCGAAGACCCGCGCAGCGGGAGGCTCCCACCGTCCGGTCGCCAGGACGAGTGAGACGACGAGCGTGCCGGCGAACGCGGCCACCAGACCGGCGCCGGGCAGGAAGCCCAGGCCGATGATCGCGACGAAGCTTCCGGTGAGCGCGCCTGGGACGACCGCGAAGAGGCGGATGATCTTGGTCGACGTTCGCATCCGTCCTCACCTCCCTTTCCGTTCGGGGAGCCGTGTCGTCGAGCCAGGCCCCTTGGTCGGCAGCACCCGATCGTGCCGACACCTCAGTGCTGAGTGTGCGCCGATCCACCGACAGCGCAACTGAACCGGCCCGTCCCTGTGGATAGCCGCTCGCTTTCCACAGGTACGGGCCGGGATGCTTGACAAACGGCGGCCGCGGCTATCGGCGGATGCTGTCGGCGAGCAGGTCCTGGTCCGCCTCGGTGAGGTAGACGAAGTCGACCTTGACCTTGGGCTGCGACGGGTTGCGTCGGACCGTAGGCGGGGGAGTGGTGGCGAGGAGCCGCTCCAGGCGCTGCTCGAGCCGCGACGGCGTGCTGGTCACGTGATTCACCTCCTGTTCCTGGTCAGCGGCCCGGCGCCGACGACTCCGGCCCGGTTCCTTCGATGCCTGGGCTGCGGCGGCCGTGGTCGTGGCTGCTGCGCTCCTGCGCGGTGGTGTCGCGCAGCGCCGCGTGCTGCATGAGGGCGCGAGCTGCGACGGGGGCGGCCGTGTCCCACGCGGCGGGGTCGATGGCCTGCTCTAGCGCGGTGGCCACCATGTCTGCCAGTCGGTCGCCCTCGGTCATCTGGTCGAGTGCGGTCCACGCCTTGGCGCCCTTGCCCTCGAGGAACGCGCTCAGTGCCAGCAGCGTGGACGGGCTGTCTCGGACCTCGGTGGGAGCCCGACGTACGAGGTCTTGCCAGAAGTCTGAAAGCGCAGGCGCGTTCTCGCGGCTCATCCTGAACACGGCAGCGTCGCGCGCGCCGCTGTCGTGGATGATCGCCAGCACGCGGGCCGCGGCATCGTCCTCGAGGTACTTCCCGTTCTGGAGGAACCCATCGAGGCATGACTCCAGCCACCTGACCTCCGCGACGTGGGCAGATGTGTCCATGTCGAAGACCCGCGCCTCCGCTGCGGAGAGGTGCTCGGCTACGCCCGCCGGATCACCTTGCATCGCAGCAGCGAGATCCTCGCGTCGGCCGGTGGGAATCGCCCGACCCATGAGCGCAAACTCCGCGTTCACGCGGTCACGCACGACCGGATCCACGGTCCCGCGGGAGTCGTTGAGAACGTCGTACCACTGGTCACCATGGACCCACAGCATCGGACCGATGTCCGGCCCACCTCCGCCGTAGTTCAGCGCCGCACCGAGCGAGTGCAGGGCTTCCAGGCAGGCAAGGCCCTTCTCGCCATAGGCGACCAGCGCGAGCCGGTGGACCGGGTGGCGGTGGAGGTAGACGTCGGAGAGCTGCTGGAGGAGGTCTTCCATCTGCTCGGGCGAACTCGGGAGGTCGATCCGGGAGTGCGGACC